>CAYJEI010000001.1:0-64862 GCA_964369155.1 uncultured Muribaculaceae bacterium
TTTTTTAAAACCTGATCATTTACTTTATCACTAGAAGCAGTAGTCTCTAAATATACTATATCAATTTTTCTAAATAAAGATAATTTGTAAGTTTTATGTATTAAATCAGGATTATCACTAAACTCTTTTTTTATTCTTTTTATAATATCCATGTAATCACCTAATCTTATTTTGTCAAAAAATACCAATTTTATGTAATATATTTTTTGACAAAATATTTTGTAGATTTTTATTATCAATTATGGTATGCTTGTTATGATAGTTGGAGGATTAAATGGAAGATAAATCTTATTTAGAAAAAATAGATACAGTATTTGAAAAACAGAAAAGTTCTAAAGAGGGCTTAAGCTTAAAAGAAGCTAAAAAAAGGTTAGAAGAAAATGGACTTAATAAGCTTGAAGAACAAAAGAAAAAATCTGATATAATTAAATTTTTAGAACAATTTAAAAATTTAATGGTTATCATATTAATAATAGCAGCTTTTATTTCTATGTTTATAGCATATATCGAAAAAGAAAGTTTTTTCGAAAGTGCAATTATTCTTGGAATCGTAATCATTAATGCTTTTTTAGGCTTTTATCAAGAAAAAAAAGCTGATGATGCTATAGCAGCACTTAAGAATATGGCAGTTACAGATATTAAAGTTAGAAGAGATAATGAAATAAAAGTTATAAATGTTGAAGAAATAGTAGTAGGGGATATATTAGTTTTAGAAGCTGGTGATTATGTTCCAGCTGATGCTAGAATATTTTACTCTGCATCTGTAAAAGTTGAAGAAGCATCGCTTACAGGTGAATCAGGTTCAGTAGATAAAAATAGTGATATTATTACTTCTGAAACAATTTTAGCAGACAGACATAACATGATATACTCTGGAAGTAGTGTAGTTTATGGTAAGTGTGAGGCTATTGTAACAAGAGTAGGAATGAATACAGAACTTGGTAAAATAGCTACAACTTTAAGTGCTGAAGTTACAGAGGAAACACCACTTCAAAAGAAAATAGATAATATTAGTAAAATTTTAACACTTCTTGTTGGTTTCATTGTAGTAGTAATTTTGATTATTGGTTTAATTAATGGCATGGATTTAATGCATGTATTTATTATTTCAGTATCACTTGCAGTTGCTGCAATACCAGAAGGTCTTCCAACAGTAATTACAGTAATACTTTCACTTGGTATGACTAAGCTTGCTAAAGATAATGCAGTAGTAAGAAAAGTATCATCAGTTGAAACCCTTGGTAGTACTGAAATAATTTGTAGTGATAAAACAGGTACTATTACTAAAAATGAAATGACTGTAAGAAAATTTTATTTTAATGATAATATCCTTAAAGATATCTCTGATCCTATATTTAACCAAGTTATGTTTTTATGTAACGATGTAAGTAAGAGTAAAAAAGAATATATAGGAGATCCAACAGAAGTTGCTCTATATAAATATTCTGAAAAAATAAAAGATATTAATTATAACCTTAAAAGAGTTTTTGAGTTTCCTTTTGATTCAGATCGTAAACTTATGAGTACAGTTCATGAAAATAAAAAAGAAAATTTAGTACTTGTTAAAGGAAGTACAGAGATGCTTCTTAGTAAATGTAGTAAATATTATCTAAATGGAAAAGAAGTTAAAATTACTGATAATCACAAGAAAAAAATAAAAGAAAATGAAAGTTTACTTAGTGATGAAGCACTTAGAGTACTTGGTGTTGCTTATAAAAATATTAGCCAAAAAGATATGTATACAATTGAAGAAGCAGAAAGTGATTTGATTTTTGTTGGACTTGTAGGAATGATAGATTCACCTAGAGAAAGTGTAAAAAAATCAATTGAAAAATGTCTTTTAGCAGGTATAACACCAGTAATGATTACAGGTGATAGTTTAAATACTGCAATTGCAATAGCAAGTGAAGTTGGAATATACAAAGATGGTGACTTTGCTATAGAAGGCAGAGAACTTGATAATATATCTGATAGAGAGCTTCAAAAAACAGTACATAAATATAAAGTATATGCAAGAGTTACGCCAGAGCATAAACTTAGAATAGTAAAAGCTTGGAAGAAAAACAAAAAAATTGTATCTATGACAGGAGATGGAGTAAATGATGCTCCAGCACTTAAAGCAAGTGATGTTGGAGTAGGTATGGGTATTACTGGAACAGAAGTAACAAAAAATGTAGCTGATATAGTTCTTTTAGATGATAGTTTTTCAACTATCATCGTAGCTGTTGAAGAAGGAAGAAACATTTATGAAAATATAAGAAAAGCAATTTCTTATTTGATTACTGCGAATATAGCAGAAGTAATAATAGTATTTTTTGCTATGATTACTGATGTAACTATTCTTCTTCCAATACATCTTTTATATATTAATTTAGTTACAGATTCACTTCCAGCTATAGCACTATCATTTGAACCAAATGATAAAGATATAATGAACAGACCAGTTAGAAAAAATACGGAATCACTTTTTACACCATTTTTAACTGCAAATATAGCATTTTCATCAGTATTTAAATCAATAGTTGTACTTGCATTATTCTTCATGTCAAGTTCATATTTCGGACCTGAAAAAGGCATGACAATGGCATTTTTAGGACTAGTTTTAATAGAACTTACATTTGCATATAATAGTAGAAATTTATTTAAAAGAGTTGTTAATAAAGAATTATTTAGTAATAAGGTAATGAATATATCATTTTTATCACTTATTGTACTTCAGTTAATATTATTTAATACACCACTTAGAAATTTATTTGAACTTGAAGCTATAGGATTTAAAGAACTTGGCTTTATACTTATATTTGTATTAGGAAGATTTATTATAAATGAACTTGCTAAACCTATATTAAGAAAATTTTTCAAAGATGAATAAGAGTATCTAATGATACTTTTTTATTTTGCACTAGTTAAACATTTAATTGAAAAAAGAAAATAACTATGTTAAAATAAAATTAAGATAGAGAGGTTAATTATGAAAGAAATATTAATAAAAAATAAAACAATAATAATACTTTCACTTATACTTTTACTTCTAGGCGTTATAGGAGTGTCATATGCTTTTATGTCAAGTGATATTGTTGTAACAACAGAAGGCAACGCAAACACTCAGATTATTGCAGGAGATGGTTATACACTTGAGCATGTAAGAAACTCGGAAAAACTTACAGATGTAAGTGGAACTGATTACAGACTACTTGATATGTCATCGGATATAACTCTTACAGCATTAGAACAAGTGGATACAACTTATGATTTATATTATAATGTTAAAGTTAATAATTATTTAGAAGGAACAACAACTTCTTCAGCTAAAGTAATCGTTAAAGTATTTAATCCAAGTGGAGCTGAAGTTACAACCATTACTGGACTTTCAAGAGTAACTGTAGGGTCAATTACTGGTTTTAATTTAACAGATTATACTGGTAGTATAGAACTTGCTAAAGACTATGCTATATCAACAAACACTAGTACTACACAAAACTGGCAAGTAAAAGTATATTTATATGATACAGCAGGTCTATCAAATATAAGTAATACATTATTTGATAGTGAACTTAATGTTGAGAAAAATATCGTGTTTGCAAAAGATTATATACTAGGACATAATGGAGGTCAAACAGCAATAGAGGCAAAAGCGGAACCAGACTTTACACAAACTGCAACAACAGATGAAGGAATGTTTGCAGCGACAGATGAATACGGAACAAGTTACTATTATAGAGGTGCAGTAGATAATAACTGGATGCTATATAATGGAATATACTGGAGAATAGTAAGAATAGCCGGAAACGGGTCAATAAAACTACTTTATAGTGGTACTACAGCGCCAGCGAGGGCAACAGCAACAGTAATGACTGGAAGTGGAACACAAGCTGGTACAAGTGCGTTTAATTCATCTTATAGTAATAATGCATATGTTGGATATATGTATACACTTAATCAAAGACAAGGCCTTGGTACTAAGAGTACAATAGCAACTGTACTTGATAATTGGTATACAACAAATATGAATGGAGTAGACTTACAAATAGCAGATAATACATTTTGTTATGATAGAAGTTTAGCAACAGGAGGTTATCAAAGTAGTGATTTTGGATGGAATGGAAGTACATATACTGGAACAGGTATAGGAACTAGTGGTACATTATATGGTACTCATACAAGGTTAACAGCATCTAGTAGTACTTTGGAACTGGGAGGAACTGGACCTGAACTCGCGTGTCCAAGTAGGGAGGATGCATATACAGTAGATGATACAACAAATGGAAATGGAGCACTTTCTAAAAAAGTAGGATTACTCACTGCCGATGAGGCAGTAATGGCTGGTCTAGGAGCTGGCTCTGCCAGCAGTACCAGTAGTAACTATTTGTATACAAATAGTAGCTACTGGTTAGGCTCTCCTTTTGGGTTCCGTTCTTATGATAATGCGGGTGTGTGGTATGTGTATTCTTCTGGTTCTTTGTACAACTTTAATGTCAATGATACTCGTGGTGTTCGTCCTGCAGTTTATCTCATGTCTAATATCGTGTTAAGCGGAACAGGTGAGTGGAACGACGTTTACAAAATAAAGTCTTAGATACGGACATTTTCTGATTTTTTCCTAAAACACTGGGGAAAATGTTCCAAAATATTCGGCCGATAGATTAAAAATGTATAAAAAAATCACTTAAAATGTGATTTAAAACATACAAAAAAGGTTAAAATTTGAATTAAATTTTAAAAATTTTAAGTATATAAAATAAAATTTGTTTTAATGGTGACATTATTATTGCTGAGGTAAGCATTAAAAAGTGTTAAACCGAGATTGAAATTTGAGAGAATACGAATGTATTCTCCATTTTTTTTCTTTTTGGCAAATCTAACATTGAACTTTGTTTTTCTACGATGATAATTTTTGATGTAATCAGAACCAATAATTACAAGCCATATAGAAGCAATGCATAAAAGTGTATATAAAGTATCATATGCTTTAATATTTTTAGTTCTAGTTTTTTCAAGATTAAAACCATTTGTTTTAGTGTTTTTGAAGAAAGATTCAATAAAACCAAATCTTTTGTTGTAATCTCTAACCGCAATATTTGGATCATTATTTGTGACAAGATACCATGCTTCTTCATGTGTAACTGTTCTTGATATTACTAAGTTAGTTTTAATGGGATGATGCTTACCACAAGTTATATTTTTATAATATTTACTAACAAACACTTTAGGTGTGAAGTATTTTACTTTATACCATACTTCGTGTTTCTCGTTATAAGGTTTATATTTAAAATTAAGAGAACTATCTGCTTTTATTCTAAAACAATAATAATGGTTAAGGGAATTAATACATTTAAGAATATTTAAATCAGAAAACCATCTATCTGCTAAAAAAGTTATTTTAATATCAGTATTGTTAACATAAGAAAAAGCTTCTTTAATTGCATTAAAAATAGTATTAGTCTTAAAAAGAGGTGATTGTTTTTATATAAAAGTTATAATTAATAAAATCTAATTTGGAAATAAATTTCTATAGATGATTTTAATGTTAAAGTACTTTTAGAAGAAAATATTTTTTGTTTTAAAATTACAAAAATATAAATAAGATACTAAGAACTATATAAAATGAAAAATTAATAAGTTATTTAATTGAAAAAAGAAAATAACTATGTTAAAATAAAATTAAGATAGAGAGGTTAATTATGAAAGAAATATTAATAAAAAATAAAACAATAATAATACTTTCACTTATACTTTTACTTCTAGGCGTTATAGGAGTGTCTTACGCTTTTATGTCAAGTGATGTTGTTGTAACAACAGAAGGTAACGCAAATGTTCAGGTTATTGCTGGAGACGGTTATACATTTGAACATATAAGAAATATTGAGAAACTTACAGAAGTAAGTGGAACTGACTATACACTACTTGATATGTCTTCAGACATAACTCTTACAGCATTAGAACAAATTGATACAACATATGATTTATATTACAATATAAAGGTAAATAATTATTTAGAAGGAACTACAACTTCCTCTGCTAAAGTAATTGTTAAAATCTATAATCCAAGTGGAGCTGAAGTAACATCTCTTACTGGACTTTCAAGGGTAACAGTAGGATCAATTACTGGATTTAATTTAACAGATTACACTGGTAGTATAGAGCTTGTTAAAGATTACGCTATATCAACAAACTCTAGTATTACACAAAACTGGCAAGTAAAAGTATATTTATATGATACAGTAGGTTTACCTAATATAAGTAATACTGTTTTTGATAGTGAAATGAATGTTGAGGAACATGATCCTTGTTGGAATCCTGAAACTTCTACAGATATAATATTATGTCATAATGGAGGACAAGCATTAATAGAAGCTAAAGCAGAACCAGATTTCACACAAGTAGCTGATACAAATGAAGGAATGTTTGCAACAACAGACACATATGGAACAGCATACTACTATAGAGGAGCAGTGGATAATAACTGGTTATACTATAATGGAATATACTGGAGAATAGTGAGTATAGCTGGAAACGGAGCTATTAAGCTACTTTATAGTGGTACTACAGCGCCAACAAGTGCAACGGCAACAGTAATGACTGGAGAACATACTGAAATAGGAGAATATGCATTTAATTCTACATATAATAATAATGCATATGTAGGGTATATGTATACTTTGAATCAAAGACAAGGACTAGGAACAAGTAGTCTTATAAAAACAACACTTGATAATTGGTACACAACAAATATGAATGGAGTTGACTCACAAATAGTAGATAATATATTTTGTTATGATAGAAGTTTAGCAAAATCTGGATATCAGAGTTCAAATTTTGGCTCAGCAAACGGAAGTTATACAGGAACTGGAACTGGAACTGTAGGTACATTATATGGAACAGCAGCAAGAATAACCGCATCAAGTAGTAGGATGGTAGCCGGTGGAACGGGACCAGACATAATGTGTCCTAGTAAAACAGATGCGTATACAGCAGGTGATACAACAAATGGTAATGGAGCTCTTTCTAAAAAAGTAGGGTTACTCACTGCCGATGAGGCAGTAATGGCAGGCCTTGCGCATGGCACAAGAAACAGTACCACCTATTTGTATACAAATAGGTGGTACTGGTTGGGCTCTCCTTTTGGGTTCGGTTCTAATTCTACTGATTATGCTCGTGTGTGGGGTGTGGATCCTACTGGTAATTTCTACGACTTTTTTGTCAGTGCTACTTTTGGTGTGCGTCCTGCAGTTTATCTCACGTCTAATATCGTGTTAAGCGGAACAGGTGAGTGGAACGACGTTTACAAAATAAATTAGGATTTTAGCAACACGAAAACCTCATTTCTGATAGGTCAAACGCGCTTAGATACGGACAATTTTCTAATTTTGTCCTAAAACACTGGTGAAAATGAGATAAAAAATACGACCAGTAAATTAAAAAACGTTAAAAAATCACACAAAATGTGATTCAAAGCATACAAAAAAGGTCGAAAAGTGAATTGAATTTTAAAAATTTTAGATATATAAAATAAAATTTGTTTTAATGGTGACATTATTGTTGCTGAGGTAAGCATTAAAAAGTGTTAAACAGAGATTGAAATTTGAGAGAATACGAGTGTATTCTCCATTTTTCTCTTTTTTGGCAAATCTAACATTGAATTTTGCTTTTCTATGATTATAATTTTTAATATAATTAGCACCTATTACAACTAACCAAATAGTAGCAATGCATAGAAGTGTATATAAAGTATCATAAGTTTCTATATTTTTAGTTCTGGTTTTTTCAAGATTAAATCCATTTGTTTTGATATTTTTAAAGAAAGATTCTATTGCACCAAATCTTTTATTATAATCTCTAACTGCATCTCTTGGAGTATCATTTGTAAATAAATAATAACCTTCATCTTGACCTAAAGTTCTTGATACAACTAGATTAGTTTTAAAAGGATTGCTTTTACTTGCAATTATATTTTCATAGTATTTGCTTGCATGAACTTTAGGAGTAAAATGTTTGATTTTATACCAAGTTTCATTATTTTCGAAATTAAATTGATATTTAAGGTTTAAGTCACTATTGGATTTCATTTTGAAGTTATAGTAGTGACCAAGTGATTCAATGTGTCTTAAAATATCAAGGTCACCGAACCATCTATCAGCTTGAAACTTAAGTTTTACATCCATTCCAGCAAAATATGAAACGACCTGATCAATAGCTACTAAAATTGTTTGTGTTATAAATATTGGTCTTTTTTTATCAAAGTCTTCTTTGGTTTTGCAAAAGTCTTTAGTTTTAGAGTTAATGAAAAATATTGGAATTCCTTGTTCATTTACCCTAAGAGTAAAGACAAGTGCAACAAAATTATTTTTTTCCCAGGAGTGGTCTATGGTAATAAATGCTTTTTTATGTTTAAAAACAACAGAAGATATAATTTTTCTTATAAAAGTTTTAAATAAAAAATCACTATCTAAAGATGTATTGTTAAAAAAGCGATAAATTCTTTTTTGAACAGAATCTAAGTTAATTGAATTTACTTTATTTTTAGCAATATCTACAGTAACGATTGATTCTGCTTTAATTAAAGAAGGTACAATAGAGGATATATTTTTAAGATTAGGAATAGAAATAGGAATATCAAGATGAGAAAAGAAATTGTAAATATCTCTTATTAAATCATTAATATTGTTATATAATTTTTTCATAAACAGCCACCTTTATATTATTTTTTTGTCAATTTAATTATAAAACAAAATGGCTGTTTATTTTATGTCTAAAATACGTTTAAGAAACGTTTAACAAATATAGTGTAAAACACTAGAAAGATCTAGTTTAAAAAAATGTCCGGATATAAGGGTATGTTGTTGAAGTGATGAGGAAACAAACAAAATCCATGGCCTATGTGTCTAAAAATGGGATAAGAGAAGAAATAGAGTGTTAGTAGTTACAGTGCGAAAAGTAAGTTGTTTTTTTTCTCCCCTCTAGGAGATATTATGCAAAAATTTAGGCTACTTGAAAAAACAAGAAAACAATTTTTTACGTTAATAAATATGTTGTTCCGAATATACCTAAAATTTATTCTGTTTATAGAAATGAGTTAATAAAATCGATGTTTATACTGCATAGAAGTATTATAAGTGCAAATATTAACGAGGGAAATAGTAAAACTAGATTTCAAAAAGAGGCTTTAACTGAAATCTGTAATATAGATTTTATTATTTAATATTAAATGAAATCAAAGTTATTGAAAGCAAAAGATATAACGCTATGATGAATGCTTTTTTAGAAATTAAAAAGATGCTAGAAACTTGGAGTAGTAATGAAAAGAAAAAATTATCTATTTAGTCATAATTTAAGAAGAGAAAGTATTTTTAACTGTTATTTAGATGTGAAAAGAAATTGTAAAAGTGATTTTAAACTTGCCAGTTTAGCGAAAATTTAAACTTAAATATTTTAAAAATATGTTTAAATTTACATTATGATACTTATCAAATGGATAAGTATCATATATTTTTAATCAGAGAAAATAAAGTTATTATTAATTTATAATTAGTTTTATAAATATATTAGATACAAAAACATAACTAAATTTATTTTATTTAGTTAGTATATCTTAAGGTTATATTGTAATATTTTAGCTTGTTTTGTCGAAGTGCTTGAAAGGAAAATTATGATAGAAGAAAAAGAAATAAATCTTACTATGGATATTGTATTTAAAATGTTTTTTAAAACTGAAGTTAAATATTTAGCGCTTGTTCTTAGTAATGTTTTAGATGAAGATATTAAAGAAAGTAATATAACTTTTCTAGATAAAGAAGAGGAAGGTGATAGTGCGCTTGATAAAGTTTGTGTACTTGATTTAAAAGTTAAACTTGATAGTGGTGAAATAATATTTATTGATATGCAAAGTTATAAAGAAAAATATTTATATGAAAGAATGGAGTTTTATTTATCAAAGCTTACAGTTAAACAGTTAAAAAAATCTGAAAGTTATAGTAAACTTAAGAAAGTTTGTGGTATATTTTTTCTTAATTATCAAGATGAAAATTTTGATGAATTATTTACAGAAATAAAAGAATATGATACTATTAATGAAAGAGAAGTTAAAAGACTTAGAGAGAAATATATTATTAATTTAACACATTTAGATAGAAATGAAATATTTAATAAAGATATGATGAATTTACTTAAGTTTATGACTTTAAAAAAAGAAAAGGATAGGAAAGATATGGCAATTACTGATGAAAAATTAAAAGAAGCTTATGAAGCAATGGCTAAAATTAATTCTGATCCACTAGTTGAAGAATATATTTGGGCAAAAGAAAATGAAGAAAGAAGAAGGTTGCAAAGTATAAGTGATGCTAAGGAATTTGCAATGGAAGAAGGTTATGCAAATGGACGTATAGCTGGCCATGCTGAGGGTCATGCTGAAGGCCATGCTGAAGGTCATGCTCGAGGAATTGCTCAAGAGAAGTCTAACGTTGTTAAAGAAATGTATAAAAATAGGCTTGATATAGATTTGATAAGTAATGTAACAAAATTATCGGAAAATGAAATTAAAAAGATATTAGATATAGAATAAAATATATTTAATATCTTTTTTATTAATAAAATATGAAAATACTTTTAATATTTCTTATTATAAGATATAATTATTTAAGAAAGTTGGTTATATGAATTTAAATTTAATAAAAGAAGTAAGTTTAGAACTTAGTTTAAATGAAAAAGATTGTGAAGCTGTTTTAAAACTTTTAGAAGAAGGTAATACAGTACCTTTTATAGCGAGATATAGAAAAGAAGCAACACATGGAATGGACGAAGAGCAAATTAGATTAATATCACTTAGATATGAATATATTGTTAATTTAGAAAAGAAAAAAGATGATGTAAAAAGATTGATTGATGAAAAGGGTCTTCTTACTGATGATTTAGTAAATAATATTAATAAAGCTACTAAGCTTGTTGAACTTGATGATATTTATCGTCCGTTTAAAGAAAAGAAAAAAACAAAAGCTACTGATGCGATTAATAATGGTTTAGAACCTCTCGCAAAAGGTATTATGGCTTTTCCAACTAGTGGTTCTTTAGAAGAGATGGCTAGTAAATATGTAAATGAAAATGTTAAAAGTGTTGATGATGCGATTACTGGAGCTAAATATATTATTGCTGAGTGGATTAGTGATAATGCTTTTTATAGAAAGTATATTAGAGATAATATTTTTAAATTTGGAAGTGTAGTTACTAAGAAGAAAAAAGATGCAGTAGATGAGTCTAAAACATATGAAATGTATTATGAATTTAGTGAGAAAATTAGTTATGCTAAAGCACACAGAGTACTTGCATTTAATAGAGCTGAAAATGAAAAAATAATATCAGTTTCACTTGATTATGATAAAACTAGAATACTTGATTTTTTAGAGAAAAAAATTATTAAGAATAGTGATAGTTTTACTGCTTTAGAAGTTAAAGACGCTATAGCTGATTCTTTTAAAAGACTTATTTATCCTTCTGTTGAAAGAGAAATAAGAAGTGAGCTTACTAGTATGGCAGAGGTGCAAGCTATTGAAAATTTTAGTGAAAATCTTAAAAATTTACTAATGCAGCCACCAATGAAAGAAAAAGTTATTTTAGCACTTGATCCAGCTTATAGAACAGGTTGTAAACTTGCTGTTCTTGATAAAAATGGTAAAGTTTTAGATATATCAGTAATATATCCACATGAACCTAAAAATGACAAAGCAGGAAGTGCTAAAAAGGTTTTAGAACTTATAAATAAGTATGATGTTGATATTGTTGCAATAGGTAATGGAACTGCATCACGTGAGTCAGAAGAATTTATTGCCAAGCTTATTAATGATGGTAATTTAAAATCTCAGTATATTATTGTTAATGAAGCAGGAGCATCTGTATATTCAGCTAGTAAACTAGCTATAAGCGAGTTTCCAGATTACTCTGTAGAGCAAAGAAGTGCAGTATCAATTGGTAGAAGACTTCAAGACCCACTTTCAGAACTTGTTAAAATTGATCCAGAATCAATAGGTGTTGGCTTATATCAACATGATGTTGCGAATAAATCATTAAAAGAGTCACTAGATTTTGTTGTATTATCATCAGTTAATAGTGTAGGAGTAGACGTAAATACAGCAAGTATAGCTTTATTTAAATACGTTTCAGGTATCACTAGTAAGATGGCTGAAAAATTAATTGCTTATAGAGAAAAATCTAAAAAAATTTCATCAAGAATAGAGCTTAAAAAAATACTAAGTGATAAGGTATACCAGCAGGCTATTGGTTTTATGAGGATAAATGACGGAGATAATTTACTTGATGAGACTGCAATACATCCAGAAAGTTATGATATTGCTACTTTAATTTTAAAAGATAACAATCTAAGTATAAGTGATATAGGAACTGAAAAAGTATTGAAAATCAATTTTGTAAATAAATATGATATAGATAACTATACATTTGATGATATAGTAGATTCATTTAAAAAACCAAAAAGAGATCCAAGAGATGAGTTTGATAAACCAATTTTAAAATCTAGTATCTTAAAATTAGAAGATTTAAAACTTGGAGATGAATTACAGGGTACTGTAAGAAATGTTATAGATTTTGGAGCTTTTGTAGATATTGGACTTAAAAATGATGGACTTGTTCATATATCTAAAATAACTAAAGAGTATATAAAACATCCATCAGAAGTTTTATCTATTGGTCAAATTATTACTTGCCATGTTGAAAAAATTGATTTAAAAAAGAAAAAAGTATCACTTACAATGTTAGGAGAATAAAAATGAAATTCAAAATTATTAGTTTATTTTTAATTACTTTAGTTCTTACTACAGGATGTTTTAATAATAAAGAAGAACTTGTGTGTTCAACAACTGAAGTTATTGATAGCTACGAGTTTAATGTGGATTATACATATGAATTTGATTCAGACGGAGAAACTTTAAAATATTCATCTATAAAAACATCACTTCCAGGTGAGACAGATGAAAGTATTTTAGAGGAACTTGAAAAGGTATGTGATGTTTACATTGGCGTTCAAGGTATAGAATGTAAAATGAATATTAATCCTGGAGAATACGAAGCATTAATTACAGTTGATATAAGTAAAGTTTCTACTGATACACTAAAAAGTATGAATTTAGAAAATATAACTTATGACAGTATTCGTGAAACCTTAGAAAAAAATGAATACATGTGTGAATAATGAAAGCTGGAAAAATTATTATCTTGCTGTTTTTATTAATATGTGTAACTGGTTGTAAAAGCAATTTACTTACCGAAAATATAAGTCTTTCATGTGAATATAAAAGTAATGATCAAGAAATGGAAAATGTAACTAGCTATTTAGATGCAGTATATGATGAAGCTGGTGAGACTTTATTATCAAGAACTGTTGTTACGAATATTGATTTTAAAGCACCGATAAATGTTTCAGTAGAAGATTTAAACAAAGATTGTGATCCCTATAAAGATATAAAAGGAGTTAGTTGTAAAGTTACAGCTAATGAAAATATTTATTCGATAAGAATAGATTATGATTATAATCTCATTACTAATGATTTTTTAGAGGAAGATAACTTTTATCCGTTACCACTTAGTGACTATAAAGAAATACTAAAAACAAGTGGGTACATATGTGATTAAGCATTTTAATAATGCTTTTTTTATGTTAGAATAAAAACAAGGAGAAAAAAATGCAAGTAGAAATAATAAGATTAGATGATAATGCTAGAGGAATAGGATACGTTGATGGAAAAATAGTTTTTGTACCTAAGACAATTCCTGGTGATATAGTTGAGATAAATATTACATTAGATAAGAAAAAATATAGTGAGGCTGTAGTAACTAAGTATGTTAAAAATGCTAAAAATAAAATAGAGCCAGTTTGTCCTTATTTTGATAAGTGTGGAGGATGTCAACTATTAAATGTAAGCTATGAAGATGGAATTAATAGTAAAATTGCAATTTTTGAAAATAATTTAAAAAGATCAGGTTTTAACCAAAAAGTAGTATTAACTAAAAATGAAAATCATTATAATTATAGAAATAAAGTTACTCTAAAAATAGTAGATGGAAAAATAGGTTTTTATGAAAAAAGTACAAATAATTTAACTGAAATTAATTATTGTCATTTAGGTAGTAATATAATAAATAAATATATTAGTGAAATTTCAAAACTAAAATTAATAAATGCAACTGTATCTATAAGAAGCAATTTTAGAAATGAAGTAATGATAATTGTAGATACTAAAAATAAAGTTGAAATTGATTTGCTTAACTTAGAAGATGTAGTAGGTGTTATTGTAAATAATGAAATTAAATACGGCACAATGTACTTAAATGATAACTTAAATGGTTTAAATTATGAAATATCTTATGACTCTTTCTTTCAAGTTAATCCATATATTACATCTAAAGTTATTGATTTAATTAATAAAAATTTAACTAAAGATGATGTAGTATTAGACTTATATTGTGGAGTCGGGACACTTGGTTTAGCAGCAGCAAATTCTGTTAAAAAAGTATATGGTATAGAAAAATATAAAAATGCAGTCATAAATGCAAAAAATAACACTATTTTAAATAATATAGAAAATGCCAGTTTTAAAATAGGTGATTTATCAAAAAACATAAAGCTAAGCAGTGACATCAATACTTTTATAGTAGATCCACCAAGAGCAGGACTTGATAAACCAGTAATTGATACAATATCTGAATTTAAACCAAATAAAATTATTTATATGTCATGTAATCCTAATACATTAATAAGAGATTTAAAGTTATTAAGTGAAAATTACGAATTTGATTATATAGCAGCCTTTGATATGTTTAGTTTCACAGCTCATGTTGAGTGCGTAGTTACACTATGTCGTAAATAAACGTTTAAAACCTTACAAAATAAGGTTTTTTTGATGTTTCGGAAAAATGCAAAATAATCTAAAAAAGATGAAAAAAGGAAGATTTTTGAAAAATATCCATTTTTTAAAAAATAGTTGAAACATATAAACATGTTTCAACATACAACCTATAAATTAGAAAAATGTTGATTTCTCTAAGGGCTTGTATTTTAAGTAAATATATCAATATAAACTTATTAAGTTCGCTAGAAGTAGTGGTAGATTAATGTTATAATATTAAATATAAGAAAAAGCACTGAGTAGAAAGGAACTATAGCTATGAAAAATAAATTAAGTAATAATATATATACAGAAATTAAAGAAACACTAAATAATTCACAAAATAACATAGTAACTAATATTAATAATGGTAAATTATTAATTGATAAAAGATAAGAAATAAAATGATTTTAAGTAAAGAAAAAGAAAATTTAATAAAAAAAGAAAGCATCTTAGGACATAATAATTCTATTTGTTTTTTTCATGAAAACATGGTTTATAAATTTTATATGACAAATAAATGTTTTGAGGTAGAAAAAAATATAGAGAAACAGTTTTCTTTATCAATTCCAGGTTTTTCTTTTCCAAAAGAATTTTTACAAAATGAAGATGACATTACAATAGGTCATACTTGTGATTATGTAAATGGTTGCACATTATACGAACTAAAGCATAAAAAAGACTACGATATAAATTTATTAATAAATATGTTAGAAGGTTTTGAAAAAAATTTAAAAATACTCAATGATAATAATTTATTAATAATAGACTCACACTCAGGAAATTTTATAGTAAATAACAATAATCTAATTAACATTGATACTAAATTTTTTGAATATCAAGAAAATTTAAAAATGGAAATGCAGTATAAATCTATATTAAACTCATTAGAATACTCATTTCTTTTTAATAAAAGTATGTTTTATGATGATCAACACTATAAAATAATGGGAAAAGGAATTGAAAAATTTTATGTTAATGTTATGGAAAATGGAAGTATACCACCAAGTGAGTTTTTTTACCAAATAAAAAGATATTTAGAATATCAAGAATCAAGAGAAATTAGAACAATAGAAGAATATGAAATAGCAATTGCTAATTTAAGAAAAAATAATTTTCAAAAGTCATTAAGAAGAATAGGTATTAATTACATATAATATTTATAATTTTTTTATTCTAGCATACCCAATTTCTTTATCTATTAGAGTTACATCAGTAATAATTTTATTACCTTTTTTTGTAAAAGAGTTTTCGTGCTCAGCTATAAAAAAATCTAGTAATTCATGGCAAAATAATAAGTCTTCTTTTAATAGCATTTTTTTTTCTTTCATATCGAAGATATGAGAAGTAATAATAAAAAACAGTTCCAAATCATATTTCTCAATCGCATGTATTAATGGGTGAGAAGTATCTTTGTGTAGTATAGCTCCATTATAAACAGTTTTCAAGCCATTATCCCTTAAAGGAATTAATAAGTGATGATAGGATAGAAATTTTAAATTTTCGAAAGGGAAACCTAAAAAATCTAATTCAAGGGATTTGAGTGCATATTTTTCAATTAATTTTTTTTTAACCGACATAGCCCCTCCATAATCTTTAATTTTATTATACTACTCTTCAAAAAAAATACAATATGTATTATACATTTTTTTGATTATTTGATATAATTATTTTGGAATTAGAGGTAAAAATGAAAAGAATAGGTATGCTTGTAGCAATAGAAATAGAATCAGTTATGAAGTTATATAACGATAAATTAGAAAAGTTAGAAAGTAAAGCATATATGGTTTATAAATATAAGTTTTCTGAATATGAACTTTATATATTAAAATCAGGCGCTGGCCAAATTGCAGCAGCCGCGGGATGTCAGTACTTAATTGATAAATACAATGTTGAAATAATAGTTAATTTTGGTATAGTAGGAGGATTGACAAGTGATATGTCACTTCATAAAACATGTATTATTGAAAAAATAGTTCATTATGATTTTGATACATCAGCTATCGATAATTGTGAAGTAGGAAGATATGTTAATTATCCGGAACTTTACTTATATACTAGTAAAAATTTACTTAAAAAAACTCATAATTTATTGCCTAATTTAAAAATAGTAACATGTGCATCAGGTGATAAATTTGTTGCGAATTCTTCTTTAAAAAAATACTTAAATAGTGAATTTAAAGCAGATATCGTAGAAATGGAAGCAGCAGCAATACAGCTTATATGTGATAAAAATAATGTATCTACTCTAATGATTAAAACTGTATCAGATTCTATTGAAGGTGGAGCAAGTGAATATATTAGTGAAGCTGTTGAATCTGCTAATAAGTGTATATTAGTATTAGATAAAATAATAAAAGAAATATAAGTTGAAAATTTTGTGAAAAATAAGTAATATGTTTTACTTATTTTTTATTTAGTGGTAAAATATATGTGTTAGAGAGTGGAATATTTGAAAAAAATAATTAAATATTTTCTGGTTGTATTTTTAGTTTCAGTGATTTATGTTATATGCGTAAATTTTTTTGTTGTATTTAAAACTATTAATAATATTATTCCCATAGGAGATATAGAGGATAAGGATTACGATTTAATTGTTATTTTAGGAGCTTCTGTTAAAGGAGATGAACCAAGTTTAATGCTTGAAGATAGAATTAAAACAGGAATTGATTTATATGAGCTTGGTCATTCATCTAAAATATTAATGAGTGGTGATAATAGCACAAAATATTACGATGAAGTTAATGTAATGAAGGACTATGCACTAAATGAAGGTGTTGATATTAATGCGATTTATTTAGATCATGCAGGACTTTCTACTTACGAAAGTATCTACCGCATAAAAGAAAATCTAGAGACAGATAAAATATTAATAGTAAGTCAAGAATATCATTTATATAGAGCTCTTTACATTGCTGAATCACTAGGAATAGATGCTGATGGAATAGCTTCAGATGGAAGTAACTACAGTGGGCAACTATTCCGTGAAATCAGGGAAATAGGCGCTCGTAATAAAGATTTTATTTTGAGTTTATTTAAACCAATACCAAATGACTTAGAAGAAAATATACCACAAAATAATTAGAAAAGAGGAAAAATGTTTAAACTATTAAAAAACATTAAATTAAAAGAAGTTTTGTTAATTATACCTGTAATAGCATTCGTTGTATTACAAGTATGGCTAGATTTAAAACTTCCAGATTATATGTCAGAGATGACTATGATTTTACAAAGTCCTGGACACGAAGTTTCAGATATACTAGATCCAGGATTAAAAATGGTACTTTGTGCATTAGGAAGCTTTTTAGCTGCTGTTTGTACAGGATATTTTGTTGCATATATAGCTGCTTCGTTTTCACAAAGAATCAGAAAAGATGTATTTAATAAAGTATCTGATTTTGGAATGGAGGAAATAAAGAAGTTTTCAGTTAGTAGTCTTATAGTAAGAACTACTAATGATGTATTAAATGTTCAAAGATTTGTAGCTATGGGACTTCAAGTAATAATAAAAGCTCCAATTTTAGCAATATGGGCTGTTTCTAAAATAGCTTCAACAAGTACAGAATGGTCTACACTTACTGGATTAGCAGTATTAGCATTATTTATTTTTGTAATTATAGTAGTAGTTTTAGCATATCCGAAAACTAAAAGAATTCAAAAGCTTACAGATAAACTTAACACTGATGTAAATGAAAATATTACAGGTGTAAGAGTTATTAAAGCATTTAATGCCAAAAATTATCAATTGAATAAATTTTCAGATACGAATGCTGATTTAACTAAAACAAATATATTTATAAATAATCTAATGGCTATATTAATGCCGTTTATGACACTAATTATGTCATCGCTTTCTTTAGGGATATATTTTACAGGAGCATACTTAATTAATGAGGCAAATCTTATAGATAGATTAGATTTATTTAGTAATATGGTAGTATTTTCATCTTATGCAGTTCAAGTAATAATGGCATTTATGATGCTAGTTATAATTATCATTATATTTCCAAGAGCTGCCGTCTCTGGAGCTAGAATTAATGAAATTTTACATACTAAAACTAAAATAAAAAGTGGAAACTTTAAAGAAGAAACAGAAATAAAAGGTAAAATTGAATTTACCGATGTACACTTTAAATATAGCGATGCTGAAGATAGTGCACTTTCGAAAATAAGTTTTACAATAAATAAAGGACAGACTGTTGCTATTATAGGTGGTACAGCTTCAGGTAAGACTTCACTTATTAATTTAATGCCAAGATTCTACGATGCAACAAGCGGTTTTATAAAAATTAATGATCGTGATATTAAAGAATATGATTTAGAATATTTATATAGTAAATTTGGTTTTGTGCCCCAAAAATCAGTAATATTTGGCGGAACAGTTAAATCAAATGTAACTTATGGAACACCAGACATTAGCGAAAAAGATATTATGGATGCGATAGAAGTTGCGCAAGCGAAAAATTTTATAAGTGAGCTTGATAAAGGATTAGAAGCGAGTTTAGCTGCTAGAGGTACTAATATATCTGGTGGCCAAAAACAAAGAGTTTCCATCGCAAGAGCAGTAGCAAGAAAACCTGAATTTTATGTGTTTGATGATTCATTTTCAGCACTAGATTATAAAACTGATTCACTTCTTAGAAAAGCTTTGAAAAAATATACAAAAGATACAACAACAATAATTGTTGCACAAAGAGTTGGTACAATTATGAATGCTGATAAAATACTAGTGATGGAAGAAGGTAAAATAGTAGGAGAGGGAACTCACAAAGAATTACTTAAAAACTGCCCATTATATAAAGAAATCGCAACAACGCAGTTATCAGAAAAGGAGCTAGAAAATGAGTAGAGGACCAGGAAGTGGTGCAGTAGTAACTGAAAAACCACAAAATTTTAAAATTGCAATATCAAAACTTGTTAAAAGTTTAGGAAAATATAAAGTTTCCTTAATTATTTCAATGGTTTTTGCACTAGGTGGTTCAATATTATCTATAATAGGTCCTAATCAAATTAGTAAAATTACAGATACTATTGGAGAAGGTTTAATGACTAGTATAGATACTGATTATATAAAAGGTATAGCTATAATGTTGTTTTGTATATACGGAGGAAGTTTCTTACTTTCAACTATTCAAGGATTTATTGCATCGAGTGTAGCACAAAGATATTGTGAAGATTTAAGAAACAAAGTTGCTAATAAACTTAATAATATTCCACTAAAATTTTTTGATAAAAATAAAACAGGAGATATTTTATCAGTAGCGACAAATGATATTGACGTAATAAGTCAATCATTAAATCAAAGTTTAGGCTCACTGATTTCATCTATTTTCCTGCTTATAGCAGTTATAATTATGATGTTTTCAACAAATGTTTTAATGACAATAACTGCAATTATTGCATCGTTCATAGGTTTTGGAGTAATGGGATTTATCTTATCAAAATCACAAAAATATTTTGATAGACAGCAAAAAGAATTAGGTGTTTTAAATGGACATATAGAAGAAATTTACTCTTCACACTCCGTCGTTAAAGTATATAATGCTACAGATGAAGCCAAAGAAAATTTTGAAAAATATAATAATGATTTATTTGATTCGGCAATGAAAAGTCAATTTTTATCAGGACTTATGATGCCACTTATGAATTTTATAGGTAACTTTGGTTATGCTGCAGTTTGTGTTGTTGGAGCTTATTTAACATTCGAAGGGCATATTACTATAGGTGTTATTATTGCATATATGATATATATAAGATTATTTACACAACCTTTATCTAATATTGCTCAAGCGGCATCTTCGCTACAATCTTTAACAGCAGCATTTGAAAGAGTGAATAAACTTCTAGCAGAAGAAGAACTATCAGATGAAAGTGACAAAAAAAATGTTTTAAATCCAGAAAAAATAAATGGAGATATAACATTTAAAAATGTAATGTTTGGTTATAACAATGATAAAATAATAATTGATGATTTTTCATTAGATGTTAAACCAGGACAAAAAGTTGCTATTGTAGGTCCAACAGGAGCTGGTAAAACAACACTAGTTAATTTACTAATGAGATTTTATGAAATTAATAATGGTAGTATAGAAATCGATAATGTTGATATTCAAGATATTACACGTGAAAATGTATATGATTTATTTTGTATGGTACTGCAAGATACTTGGCTTTTTGAAGGAACTATATTAGAAAATGTTAAATATAATCAAAATAACGTAACAGATGAAGAAGCAAAAAAAGCTTGTAAAATGGTTGGTATTGATCATTTAATAAAATCACTACCAAATGGATATAATACTATTTTATCTGATGCTGATAGTTTATCAGCAGGAGAAAAACAACTTTTAACAATTGCAAGAGGAATGTTAAAAAAATCACCATTTTTAATACTTGACGAAGCAACAAGTAATGTAGATACAAGAACTGAAAAGTTGGTTCAAGAAGCAATGGATAAACTAACAGTAGGTAAAACTTCATTTATAATTGCTCATAGACTTTCTACAATAAAGAATGCTGATATTATATTAGTACTTAAAAATGGAAATATTTTAGAACAAGGAAATCATGAAAACTTACTTGCTAAAAATGGTTTTTATGCAGAACTTTACAATTCTCAGTTTGAAAATTAAATAAATTATGATAAACTTAATATAAGGAGAGTGAATAAATATGTTTATAGGAGAAAATCCAATTCATATAAAATGTGAAAATAAAAGTGATATAGCTGAATTAGTAATTATGCCTGGAGATCCACTTAGAGCTAAATATGTAGCAGAAAACTTTTTAGAAAATGCCAAACAAGTAACAAGTGTTAGAAACATGTTAGGCTTTACAGGTATGTATAAAGGAAAAAAAGTAACAGTTATGGCACATGGTATGGGTATGGCTTCAGCAGGAATATATGTTTTTGAACTTATACATTACTTTAATGTAAAAAAAATTATAAGATTTGGAACATGCGGTGTAGTTGATAGTTCAGTTGAAATACCAGAAATTATTTTAGCAGATAATTGTTATACAGAGTCAAACTTTGCTTATCAATTTAATGGATATAAGGGATGCGAAGTAAAACCAAGTACTACATTAAACGAAAAAATAATAAAAAGTGCTAAAGAACTTAATCAAAAAGTTCATGTAGGTACGATGATGACAATGGATGTCTTTGGTCCATATGTTGATTCGGACGCTGCTTTAGCAAGAATACCTGAGGGAATAAAACCACTTGGAGAAGAAATGGAAGCATTTGGTATAGTTCATATAGCAAACTCAATGGGAATTGAAGCAACAGCAATGGCAACAGCAGTAGATTCGAAGTTTAGTGAAATAGTACTATCAATTAATGAAAGAGAAAAATCACTAAATGATATGATAACTTTAGCGCTTGAATCAATTATAAAGTAGGTGTAAGATGGCTAAGGAAGAAAAAAAAGAAGAAGCAAAAACAGAAGTGTTTGATGATATAATAAAATATAACAAACTAGGTTGGCTTAGAGTGTTAACAAATATAGTAGTATGGCTTGCATTAATATTTTTATCAATCACATCAATCATAGCATTTACAAATTTCACTTATATAAATGATCAAAAAGATCCATACTGGTACTTTGATAAAGAAGAATATACAAAAGATAATAAACAAATAACATCATACAACTACTTTGTTTTTAAAGTAGTTGAAGTTGAATCAACTGACGAGAGATCAGTTAATTTAACATTTGTATTTATAAGTGATTCAAATTAAAAAAAAGATGAAAACAAAATCATCTTTTTTACTTGTTATAAGTTTTAATTATTTCTGAAAAATAACTATATAATTTATCTTTATCAGACTCGGTATCTCCTTCAGCTCTAAATATCAAGTTAGGACCAGTATTACTTGCTCTTATAAGTACCCATCCTCTATCAAAAAATATTTTGACTCCATCAATATCTGAAAATTTAAAACCTTTTTTCCTAGCGTATTCTTTAATGTTTTCCACTACAATAAATTTATACTCGTCTCTGGCTTTTACCTTAATTTCATCAGTAATTGGGTATTTTTTAATATCACTTGTTATTTGGGATAAAGTACCTTCAGTTTTACTTAATAATTCGCATAGTCTAAGAGAAGCGTATATACCACTACCTATATCGGCTACTTTGTCTCTAAAGAAAATATGCCCTGAAAATTCTCCTCCAAAAAGTATATTTTCTTTGTGTGCTTCATTTTGAGTGTAACTGGCACCAGTTCTAAACATATAAGGGATAGCTCCGAGTTTTAAAATTTCTTCTTCTAAAATTTTTGAACATTTTACATCATATAAAAATTTCTTGTTATCAGCAGTAGGTGATATTGATCTTATCATTAAAATCATAAATTCTTCAATGGACATAATTTCACCATTTTCTTTTACAAAACCAGTTCTATCACCATCACCATCATATGCAATACCAAAATCAGCATTATTTTTTTTAACAGCTTCTTGTAGCTGTGCTAAATTAGCTTTAACAGCAGGATCAGGATGATGATTAGGGAAATTTCCATCATTATCTCCGTTTATAATAACATAATCTATTTTAAAGCTATCGAATATTTTTTTTGCAACAACAGTAGTTGCACCATTTCCGCAGTCAATAACTACTTTTCTTCGCCTGGGCCCAATATCAATTCCTTTTTTCATATAATCAATATATTTATCAACCATATTAGATTCTTCAAGTTGACCACTTCCTGTCAAAAATTGCCCAGCAAAAGTGAAATTTCTGAAATCTTCAATTTCTTTTCCAGCGGCATTTGAGGGACCTCCAAATGAAAATTTTAAACCATTATCATCTTTAGGATTATGACTTGCTGTTATCATTGCCCCAAATAATTGATTTAAATACCTTGCATAAAAATTCATCGGTGTAGTTGTAAGACCATAGTCAATTACATTACATCCAGTTTCAATAACACCTTTAATAAAGTTTGTAGCTAAACTTTCACTAGATAACCTATTATCTCTAGATACTATACATTTTTTTTGTCCAAATTTACTTTGAATATAAGAACCATAACTTTTTCCAAGTGTATAAAAAGTCTCCTCATTAAGTTCACTAGGATAAACACCTCTTATATCATATTCTCTAAATATTTTATTTTCCATTTTTATCACCATAAAATAATTTTATCATAAATTAAATAATTTTGTAACAATCTCATAATCATTTACAATTATAAATGTAAATGGTATACTTTAGTTGGTGGTAATAATGAAAATAAAACAAAAAAAAGAATTAAGGAATTTAACTATCTATGTTGTTCTTAGATTTTTAGTTATTTTAACAGCGATTTTTCAATTTCTAGATAGAAACTATGAAAATGTATTTAGTTGTATTCTTGTGCTTTTTCTTTTTACACTTCCTACTTTCATAGAAAAAAGAATGAAAGTTGACTTGCCAAATATGCTTGAATCTACAATATACATATTTATTTTTAGTGCAATGATTTTAGGAGAAATAAGAAATTTTTATGGACTAATACCAATTTGGGATACATTGCTTCACACGCTTAACGGATTTATATTTGCTGGAGTAGGGTTTGCATTAGTAGATATTTTAAATAAAAATGACAAAACTAAAATTTATTTATCTCCTATATACATGGTGATTGTTGCAATAAGTTTTTCAATTACGATAGGTACGGTCTGGGAATTTTTTGAATACGGAATGGACGTGCACACTGCAACAGACATGCAAAAAGACGATTTACATACAAGTATAAGTAGTGTTTATATTAATGAAGATGGTATGAATGTTCCGGTTATAATAAATGATATTGAAAAAACAGTAATTCACTATGAAAATGGTAAAGAAGTAACTATCAATAACGGTTACTTAGATATTGGTCTTCAAGATACAATGAAAGATATGATTGTAAATGCCATCGGAGCTATTGTGTTTTCGATTTTTGGCTACTTTTACGTAATTAATAATGAGAAATATGAATTTGCTAAAAATTTTATTCCAAAAAAACTTTGAAAAGTGTAATATGATACACTTTTTTTCTTTTAAAAAAATATAGTTATATGTTATAATATATTATATAAATGATTTGATATGTTACTAGAAATTAGAATATTAAATCTAGAAAGCTATGGAGTTTAATTATGAATTTATTCGCACCAGATATGTATCAGCAATCAGTATATAAAATTAATTACAATAAACTTAAAATTCAAGGTATAAAATGTCTGTTATTTGACCTTGATAATACACTTGTTTCATATAAAGAGCATGAGCCATCAAAAAAATTAAAAGAATTTATGGCTCTTTTATCAGAAGATTTTAAGGTAATTATTATCTCCAATAATACTAAAGAAAGAGTTAGACCATTTAAAGAGGGATTAAATGTAGATGCAGCTCATTCTTCTAAAAAACCGCTTAAAACAAAATATAAAAAAATTCTATCTTTATATAAATACAAAGCAAATGAAATAGCATGCATAGGTGATCAAATAATGACTGATATACTAGGAGCTAATCGTAATCAAATGCTATCAATTTTAGTTAATTCAGTAGGTAGTGAGGAACCAATAAATACAAAATTTAACAGATTTTGGGAACGTTTAGTGTTAAAATCACTAAATAAAAAAGGAATTTTATTTAAAGGTGAATACTATGAGTAAAATTGAGGTAATGAGTGATCATTTAGCAAATAAAATAGCTGCTGGAGAAGTAATAGAAAGAACTTTATCTGTAGTTAAAGAGCTCGTTGAAAATTCTCTAGATGCAAAAGCTCATACAATAAAGGTAAATTTACTTGATAGTGGACTAAAAAAAATCGAAGTTATTGATGACGGTATAGGAATGGATGAAAAAGATGCACTATTATGTTTTGAAAGGCACGCAACTAGCAAGATAAAAAAAGATGAAGATTTATTTTTTATAGGTACACTAGGTTTTAGAGGAGAAGCTCTTCCATCAATAGCGTCGGTATCAGAAGTAATACTTATTACTAGTCAAGGTAATGTAGGAACTAAAATTCATCTAAAAGGTGGTAAATTAATTTGTAAAGAGCAAAGTGATGCCAGAGTTGGAACAGCTATAACAGTATCTAACTTATTTTATAATACACCAGCAAGGCTTAAATTTTTAAAATCAGAGAGTAGTGAGCTGAGTAACACAACAATGCTTATTGAAAAGTTAGCATTATCACATCCAAATGTTTCTTTTACTCTTACAAATAATGAAAAAGTAATTATTAAAACAAGTGGAAGTAATAATTTACATAAAACAATACATGAAATATATGGAATGAATATATCAAGTAACATGTTATCAATACATATTTCAAATGATGATTACATTGTATCTGGTTTTATATCAAAACCCAGCATTCAAAAAACAAATAGAAATGATATGACAACATTTGTTAATGAAAGATTAGTAAAAAACATTGATATAAATAGAGCAATAAACGAGGCATATTATACATATAAACCACATGACAGGTATCCAGTCGTTATTCTAAATATTGAAACTGACCCAACTCTTATGGATGTAAATATCCATCCAACAAAACAGGATATTAAATTATCAAAAATGACAGATTTAACTGACATGATTTACAAAGGAATAAAAGATTTATTATATTCTAACATATTAGTGCCAACGGCAGAACTTAAAGAAGTAGCGCCAGAAGAAATTGTTGAGGAAAAGTATGAATCAAATATAATAATTACCCAAACAGCTCTAGATTTTAGTGTAGAAAGCAGTAACGAAGAGCATGTTGTTATAAATAAAGAACTTCAAAAGTTAATTTTATATCCAGTAGGGCTTGTACATGGAACATATATTATTGCAGAAAATGAAAATGGTATGTATATAGTTGACCAACATGCCGCAGCAGAGCGAGTTAGATATGAGACATATATGGCAAATTTAAAAGAAAAAAAATTTAATATAAAAGAAATGATGTTTCCTGTAACAATAGAATTTACTGCTAGTGATTATATGAAATTTCAAACTAAAGAAAAACATTTTATAGATTTAGGTTTTACATATGAGGAATTTGGTATTAATACAATATTAGTTAAGAGTCACCCAGATTATTTATTAGAAGGTTATGAAGAAGAATCAATAAGAAAAATAATTGATTTGATTATAAATATAAATAAAGACTTTGACAGAGTCAAGTTTCAAGAAAAGGTTGCTATTACCCTTGCTTGTAAAATGAGCATAAAAGCAAACCATAAAAGCTCACACGCGGAAATGGAATTTTTTCTAAACGAGTTAGTTAAATGTGACAATCCATATAATTGTCCGCACGGAAGACCTGCTATTGTTACATATTCAGGATATGATTTAGAAAAAATGTTTAAAAGAGTAGTTTAAAGGAGGAATATGAATATTTTAAAAATTGTTTTAGTAATAATTGTTGTATACGCATTACTTAGTATTTTGTGGCCAGTATTATTATTTCTACTAATAATAGGAATAATTTATATTATATTTAAAAAGAATAATGTTGTTAATATTAACATTACTAAAAATGAAAAAACAAAAAATAAAAAAGATGATGTAATGGAAGCATCATTTACTGAAAAGGAAAATTAATATGTTTTGTAACAAATGTGGAAGTGCCTTATCACAAAATTCAATGATTTGCCCAAAATGTGGAACTCTTATAACTAAAGAACAGTCTAACATGTTTAAAGAAATGAGAAAAGAAGCAGAAAAGAAAGGCAAAATAGAATACAATAGTTCCAAATTCGGAGTAAATAGAGATATAAATTATAGATCTGATGATAAAGGTAAATATATTATGTTATATATAATAATAGGACTTATATTTATAGCATTACTGGTTATACTACTTATAGGGTAGGTAATCAGTAATGTTTTTAATTTGTTTAAAAATTTTTCTAGCAAGAATTGTAGATGTTTCGATAGGTACTGCAAGAACTATTTTAATGGTTCGTGGTAAAAGAAAAATAACTGCAGTATTAGCATTTTTTGAAGTAATAATATGGTTTTATATAGCAAGAGAAGCATTAGATAGTGCCAGTAAAAGTATATTTATACCTATTTCTTATGCTGGAGGTTTTGCAGCAGGAACTTATATAGGAACATTTTTAACAAACAAATTTATAAATGGTTATATAGGGGTGCAAGTAACAACTAAAATAGATAATGACAAACTAATTAATAAACTCAGAAGTGAAGGATATGGAGTATCAGTAGTAAATTTAAAAAAAGAAAAAAATAAAGTTAGGAAAGATATGCTATTTATAGAAATTAAAAAGAAAAGTTTAGACAATTTAGTAAAAATAGTAAAAAATGATGATAAAAAAGCCTTCATAGTAGTAAATGACCGTAAATATGTTCAAAACGGGATTGTTAAATAATACTATCTAATGTATAATTAAATATACATTGGAGGCATTATGAAAGATAAAGTATTTGAAAAGGAATTAAGCTATATAAAAAACGAAAAAATAAAAAAAGCAGCCATCCTTCTTCTTAACCTTTTACCAGATTATTTCTTTGAAATACCAGCATCATCAACAGGAAAGTATCATCCGAGCTACGCACTTGGTGAAGCTGGTCTAGTAAGACACACAAAGGTAGTAGTAAGAATCGGTTATGAGCTCCTATCAAATAATAGTATTAATGGAGCATATACTAGTGATGAAAAAGATCTACTTATGTTAGCAATGCTTCTTCATGATGGATTTAAATCTGGAATTACAAAAGAAAAATATACAAGAGTAGACCATCCACTTTTAGTAGCAAACTTTATAAATGATAACAAGGAAAAATTAGATTTATCTGATGAGTATATAAATCTTTTAAAAGATTCAATAGCATCACATATGGGAGAATGGAATACTGATTTTAAAGGAAATGAAGTCTTGCCTAAGCCAACAAGTAAATATCAAAGGTTTGTACATATGTGTGACTATTTAGCAAGTAAAAAATTTATTGAAGTAAGTTTTGAGAATAACGATATATTAAATTAAATACAGAAATAAAAATCTGTATTTTTTTATTGGAAAATATAGAAAAGTTTTAATCAATATGATATACTGAATTTATAAAAATAGGAGAGAGTAAGATGGAGCAAATAAAAAAAGTTAAAAAAAGAGTAATAGTTATGATAGTAAGTGTACTTGTACTGACTATAAGCGTAGGATACGCATTTATAGCAGGAGGAGTAGGACCAGCTGCTAATACAGATGTGGATATAGCAAGTGGGTCTACAACTAAACTTACATTTACAGAAGGAACACCTATAGGTTTAGAGTTAAATCAAACAACGCTTGCTGAAGGTGGTAGTGATGTAAGAGGAACTACTACATCAAGTGCAACACTTACACTTGGTACTAATGTGACAAGCGCAACAGAGTATTATCAAGTTTATTTAAATATAGAAGCAAATAATTTTATTTATACAACATCAGCAAAAACACCAGAGATATTACTTTCAGTAACTGATCCTGAAGGAAATGCTAAAAGTATAGAAGGTCTTCCAGAAGTATCTGCTGGAGTATATGACATAACAGATTATAAAGGTCTTATAAAAATAGTAGAAGATTACGAAATTACAGGAAGCACTACAACAGTGCATGACTGGGAAGCAACAATAACATTTGTAAATTTAGACTCAAATCAAGCAGCTAATAGTGAAAAATCATTAGATGCAACTCTTATATTACAACAACCGAAAATGATGATACCAGATATAGGAATAGTAACTCCGGAAGGATGCACAGACTGTGGTCCAGGTGAAACAGTAGTAACTCCATCTACAGGAGATGTAGGGGAAAATGGTTCTACATATGATATATATACAGTAGGCTATGTAACTAATACATCAGCAACTGGAGTAACATACTCTATAGATATAAAAATACCAGGAATGGATTACTCTAAGCAAACTTTAGAACTAGTAAATACAGCAGAAGTAATGGAACTTTTATTTGATTATGAAGAGTATATAGATTTTAAAGGTTCAGGAGTAATATCTAGTGGAAATACTGATGCAAGTGCAGTAGCAACAGCAAACGATCTTCATACATCATCAATGAAAGAAAGTAACTTAACTATAAATAGTGTAAAAGTAACATGTGGATCAGATAAATGTACAGCAGTAATAACTGAAACATTTAGTAACTTATCAGGGTTAACAGCACACTCTACAACAACAAATAGTGGAGCAGCAATTAATGCAATATATAATGGAATAATGTTTAATGTAATGTTAAGTGAAAAAACTGACCCATGTATAAATCCAACATCATCAAAAGATTTAATACTATGTCACAATGGAGGGCAAGCAGTAATAGAGGCAAAAGCAGAGCCTGATTTTACACAAGTAGCTGATACAAATGAAGGAATGTTTGCAGCAGAAGATGAATATGGAACAAGTTACTATTATAGAGGTGCTGTAGACAATAACTGGGTGTTATTTAATGGAATATACTGGAGAATAGTAAGTATAGCAGGAGATGGCTCATTAAAACTACTTTATAGTGGCACTACAGCGCCGACAAGTTCAACAGCAACTGTTATGACTGGAAGTGGAACAGAGATAGGTACTAGCGCGTTTAATACAAGTATTAATGATAATGCGTATGTAGGATACATGTATACTTTAAATCAAAGACAAGGATTAGGAACATCAAGTACAATAAAAGGAACTTTAGAAACCTGGTATACAACTAATATGAATGGAGTTGACTCACAAATAGCAGATAATATATTTTGTTATGATAGGAGTTTAGCTACAGCTGGATTTCAAAATTATAATTATGGCTCAACAAATGGAATTTATACAGGAACTGGAATAGGAACAAGTGGTACATTATACGGAGTGACTGCAAGAATAACAGCATCAAGTAGTTCTTTTGGCCCAGGGGGAACAGGACCAGACTTAATGTGTCCTAGCAAAGAAGATGCGTATACAGTAGATGATACAACAAACGGAAATGGAGCTCTTTCTAAAAAAGTAGGGTTACTCACTGCCGATGAGGCAGTAATGGCAGGCCTTGCGTCTGGCATAAACATCTTTAGTAACTATTTGTACACAAATAGTAGGTACTGGTTGGGATCTCCTTTTGGGTTCTATTCTAGTTCTCATGCTCGTGTGTGGTATGTGTATTCTTCTGGTCGTTTGAGCAACGATTATGTCAATTATGTTTGTGGTGTCCGCCCTACAGTTTATCTTTCATCTAATATCGTGTTAAGCGGAACAGGTGAGTGGAACGACGTTTACAAAATAAATTAGGATTTTACCAGCACGAAAAGCCCATTTCTGATAGGTCAAACGAGGGAGTCGTTTGACCGTAATTTAGTTGTGGGGAATATCAAAAAATAGAGAAAGTCTGATTTATATCCGCCGAAAGGCGGAAAATATTTGACACAAAATATACATATTGGATATTTTGTGTCTTTTTGTAATTACGCATTATTTGCTTATCGTAAATTTGGTATAATATAATTGTATACAAGTTATACTGGGTTTTGTTACTTAGGGATCTCCTTTGGGTTCAATTTTAATAATATTAATATATGGAAAGTGAATTCTTTTGGTAATTTGAAGAACAATAATGTCACTAATACTAATGGAATGCGTCTTGCAGAGCTTCCTTTCATAATTTTAAAATAAATCCATAAAATGATGTAAACTTTATAATAAACGAAGAATAAATTGTGATCATAGTAGTTTAAGATGTATAAATATATCTATAGTTATGATATATAATAAAGTGATGAGAAAACAAACAAAATTCATGGTCTATGTGCCTAGAATTAGGATAAGAGAAGAAATAGTGTATTAGTAGTACAGTGTGAAAAGTAAGTTGTTTTTATTCTCCACTACAGGAGATATTATGCAAAAATTTAGGTTACTCGAAAAAACTAGGAAAACAATTTCTAGTTAATAAATATGTTGCTTTGAATATATCTAAAATTTATTCAGTATATAGAAACGAATTAATTAAATCGATGTTTATTTTGTCTTAAGAACTTTTTTAAAAAGGTTAGATATAAGAAAGTTGTATAATTATAATAATTAGTAGAAAAAAAAGTTTCGTCAGTTTTTCTATTTATTTGACTTGTAAATATATTGTGCTATAATTAAATTAGTTACAATTCTAGTGCGGAGGATATAGAAAGTAATTAGCGCAGGGATTAAGGTATCTTAATTGACGAGGTGTATAGTTATCGATTTATCAGCGGATGCTATACCGGCCAAAAGTGGTCGTTAAATATATGACAAAAAATAAAATTTAAGATTATAACAAAGCATATATTAAGAAAGGAAATAATTTTTATATGTGTGGAATCATAGGTTACATTGGTAATAAAAATGTTACTGATGTTTTAATTAAAGGGCTTAAAGCCTTAGAATATAGAGGATATGACTCTAGTGGAATAGCTGTTTTAAACAAAGATGTTGAAGTTTTTAAAGCAGTTGGCAAAGTTGTAAATTTAGAAGAAAAAATAAAAGAAAATAAAGATTCTTTTAAATTAGGTATTGCTCATACAAGATGGGCTACTCATGGAGGAGTAACAGAAGATAATTGTCATCCTCATAAATCTGGTGATATAACACTTGTTCATAATGGTATAATTGAAAATTACTCAGAACTAAGAGAAGATTTAATTAAAAAAGGATATGATTTTAAATCAGAAACAGATACAGAAGTTGCAGCTGCTTTAATAGATTCTTTAGTAAAGGAACATAGTTTACTAAAAGGTATTGAAGAAGCTAAAAAATTAATGAGAGGTAGTTTTGCTCTTTTAATTATTTATAAAAATGAAGAAAAACTGTATTGTGTTCGTAAAAATAGTCCTCTTATTGTAGGGGTATCAGCAGAAGAAAATTTTGTGGCATCAGATATTAGTGCAATACTTCCGTATACAAATAAATATATGGAAATAACTGAAAGTGATATATTTGAAATTACGAAAGATAAAATTGTAGTATATGAAAATTTAAAAGAAATAAAAAAAGAAGTATTACAAGAAAATATGACTGTTGAAAGTGCTCAAAAAAATGGATATGATTATTTTATGTTAAAAGAAATTAATGAGCAAAAAGAGTTAGGTAAAAAAATAGCGTTAAAATATTTTCCAAACGGAGAATTTTCTGATGAAATTATTGATTTAAGTAAATATGAATATATAGATATTGTGGCATGTGGTTCTGCTTATTACGCAGGAGCAGTTGGTAAATATTTTTTAGATAAATATGGAAAAAATCTAATTATTAATATAGATGTAGCTAGTGAGTATAGATATAAAACACATCATTTCAGAAAAAATACATTAGTAGTTGTTATGAGTCAATCAGGAGAAACTGCTGATACAATAGCAGCAATGAGAATGGCTCATGAAAATGGAGTAGATACACTTGCTATAGTAAATAATACTTTATCTACAATTAGCAAAGAGTGTAAATATGTTATACCAATGATAGCTGGTCCAGAAATTGCAGTAGCTACTTCAAAAGGGTATTTTACACAAGTAATAATTTTTAATTTACTTATTTTAAAATATATGGAATCAACAGGAATTAAATCAAAAGATGAAGTAAAAGAAATTATAAATGAAATAGCTAATTTAGAAAATAGATTAAATAAATTAATAAATGATATAGATTATAAAAATATAGCAAAAGAACTTATTGAAAAAGATCATATATATTTCATAGGTAGAGGTATAGATTATATTGTATCATTAGAAGGAAGTTTAAAATTAAAAGAAATAAGTTATATTCATAGTGACGTATATCAAGCAGGAGAACTTAAACATGGATCAATAGCCCTTATTGATAAAGAAACTCCAATAGTAGCTTTAATTACAGATGAAATGTTAGCAGAAAAAACTGTAAGTAACATCATAGAAGCTAAAGCAAGAGGTGCTTTAGTATATACATTTAAAACAGATAATATAAATACTCCGATTAATATGAGTGATCATGAAATAATCTATAAAAATGCGCCAGAGTTAATTAATCCTTTAATATCAATCGTGCCAATGCAGCTACTTTCTTATTGTGTAGCACTATTAAAAGGCTGTGATATTGATAAACCAAAAAATTTAGCAAAATCAGTAACAGTTGAGTAAAAAATATGTCTTATATAAAGTAAACTATAGAAAAAGTACATTTTAGTGCTTTTTTTGTTTTAAAAAATATGATATTATGATTATGATAGTGAGGTATATTTATGGATGAAGATATATTTAAAGAATTAGATGAAGATAAAAATGATATAAAAGAAGTTATAGAACTAGAAAGCGAAGAAATTGCTGTTGAAGATGATGTAGTAATGGAAAAAAATAGAAAAGGTAGAAAAGGTAAAAAAGAAAAAAAACCATCATGGTTTAGTAAATTGCCTAAAAAGAAAAAGATAATAATTATAAGTATAATTGTAGTTGTTTTGCTAATTATTATTGGTTTACTATTATATTTCTTTGTTTTTAGTAAAAGTGAAACAAAAGATAAAATAGAAGAAGTAAATATAGTAGTTGAAAAAAATAACTATAGATATGAAAATGGTGTTTTAGTATTTTTAGATTCAAATGATAAAGAAATTGGGAAATATGAATGTACAAATAAAGATCAAAATTTATGTTTAATAGCGTCTTATAGTATTGAAGAAAATCTATACACTTCTAAATATATAAATGAAGAAGGTGAAGAAATTAATTTTGATACACCTGTATTTTCTAATAGATATGTAATTGTTTATGATAATGAAAATTTGGATAACGAAAACCTTACATTATATGATCTAGAATTAAACAAGTCTTTAGGTGTTTACCAAAGTGTTAAAAGATATGATGATAAAAATATTTATTTAGTAGATGAAAATGGCAAATATGGATTAATTAATTTAGAAGGTGAAGAGCCGCTAACAAAAATAGCTTTTGAATATAATTATCTAGGAAATAATATCGGTAGTTCCAAAATAGCATATAAACTAGATGACAAAAGTGGTTTACTTAATATAGATGGTACAAAATTTAAAGAAAATTTAAGTGGAACAATATATAGTTATGATGATAATGGACTTGTAGTTCTAGAAACAAATGGGTCATATAAAATTTCAGGATTAACTAATACAGATGTATTAAAAGACAGTTATAGTTTTATGTATATTGAAGAAGGATATATTTATTATGTAGATAATAATATGTTATATGTGAGACTAGATAATGGATCTAAACTTTACGAAGAAGGAATAGAAATTTTAGAAGGTACAGTATTTGACAATGTAATTACTTACGATGAAAGTTATAAATTAATTAAAAGTGAGTATTTTATTGAAGCTATTGTTGAAACTGGAAGTTTAGAATTTACAATGAATGATGAAGAATATAGTTATAATAAATATGAAGCTTTAATAAATAATAATTATAATTACGTAAATTATTTTGATAAGAAACTTTACATTTATAGTGATGCTGCTAAAGAAGAAGATTATAAAATATACACATGCGAAAATGAAAATACCGTTGATGAATCTGATGCAAGCTTTGATAATTGCTTTATTGCAACAGAATCAAAACTTCTTAACAGAACAAATGCAAAAGATACATTAGGGTTTATACCAATATACGGAAACAAATATATATTCATTAATGATATGAAACCTAAATCTACAAGCGCCAACATAAAATTATGGGATTTAGATAAACCTGATGCAGAATATCCAATTGCAACTTATAAAAGTGTAGATATTGGTTACTACAATGACAGTAATGATATAATATCTGCAGATGCATCTAATTTAATAATAATGGCTCAAAATTTAAATAAATATTATGGTTTAATTAAACTAAATAATACGAGTGTTGAATCTTTATTCGGAACAGAATTTATTTACTCAACAATCCAGCTTGCTAATGATGTATATTATACTAAAGATAAAGATGGGAATTATAGAATATTTAACAAAAGTGGTACAGAGATAACTAACTCAGAAATTGAAATTAAAAATGAAATAGTTGATTATAATGGAAATTATTTGAAGGTTAAATCGGGTACTGGAAAATATTTAGTTTATAAAAATGATGGAACAATTGTAAGTAATGAACTTGCTAATATTAAACTTGGAACAGATAAATATCTAGGAGTTACAAGCGATGATAAAATAGAAGTATATAATTACAGTAATGGAAAAACAAATATACTTAGCGTAACAGTGCCGCTTTTAAGTTCAGATATTACATTTGTAGACAATACAACAGCTGGTTTTGAAATAATTTTTAAAGACAGTGAGCAAAAAGTAATAGGAACATATTCATTTAAACATAATGGTGAAGAAGTATGATAAAAAAAGATGATAAAGTAGTTTTATATATAATTGTAATTTTACTTATTATCTTTTTGCCTTTAAGTGCATATGGAACATATTTAAAATTTTTTACTAGTGACATGATAGAAAATCCAAATGAAAATTTCAAACATGAAGGAAGTTTATACTTTTACGAAAATGATGACTTACTAGGAACATATAAATGTATTAATACTTCATGCGATTATGCAAAAAGTGTAGAAGATGAAATTTTTATGACTTATGAATATGAAAACGTGATGGAAAATATAGATATTTTAAATAGCAAATATGCCCTTATAGAAGATAGTACTTATGTATTACAAGACATGGTAAATGATATACCGTTAACTACATTTGAAAGTGTAAAATTTTATAACTCGAATATTGAAGGAAATAATATATTTGTTAAAAATAATGGTAAATATGGCATGCTATCACTAGAAAGCATAAAGTTAATAATTCCATATGAATATGATTATTTAGGTGTAAAAAATTATTATAATAATGGATTACTGCAAATATCAAATATTTTAGCAAAAAAAGATAATGGTTTTTTCATATTGAATGACAAAAATGAAGTGATAAGTAGTATATTTAATGAAAATGTAATAGATTATAATAGTAACTATATAGTAACAACAAATAATATTGTATATGACTATGAAGGTAATAAAAATTTTGAATTAGTATTAATAAAACAAGTTTTTTTACTTAATGATTACATAATTATAATGGATGATAATGATAATATATTTGTATACGATAATAATTTCAATGAATTAAAATCATTTAATAGTAGCGGAGGTAGTTTAAGTGCTATAGAGCATTTAGAAACTATTGAAATTTTCATTGATAATATATCAATAGATAATGTTGAAAAATAATATCTTGATAAATACTCAGTTATTTGTTAAAATATAGTCAGCAAGCAAAGAAGTTTGAGGAGTAAAATATTATTTATTTTTAGAGAGTTAGTGTGAGGTGAAAACTAACAATAAATATATTTGAAGGTTGCAAACGGAGTTTGAACGGTTAGAACCGATATATTCTAGATAAGTTAAAATTAAGGTGGTACCGCGTATAATACGCCCTTTGGTATTACCTTTTTATTTTGGGAGGATAAAATGATAGAAACTAAATATAACCATAACATGGTTGAAAATGGAAAGTACGATAAATGGCTTTCAAGAAAATATTTTGAGGCAGATAAAAAAGATAAAGAACCATTTGCGATAGTGATTCCACCACCAAATGTAACAGGAAGATTACATTTAGGACATGCTTGGGATACAGCTATTCAAGATATTTTAATTCGTTATAAAAGAATGAAAGGTTTTGACGCAATGTGGCTTGCTGGTATGGATCATGCTGGTATTGCAACGCAAGCTAAAGTTGATGCAAAATTAAAAGCGGAAGGAATAAATCCTCGTGATATGAATAGAGAAGATTGGCTAAATAAAGCTTGGCAGTGGAAAGAAGAATATTCAGGTAATATTCGCTCTCAGTGGGCTAAACTTGGATTATCTCTATGTTACTCTAAAGAAAAATTTACGCTTGATAAGGATTTAAATGAAGCTGTAAACGAAGTATTTGTAAAACTTTATAATGAAGGTTTGATTTATAGAGGAGAGCGAATTATTAACTGGGATCCAGTTGCTATGACTGCTTTATCAAACGAAGAAGTAATATATAAAGATATTAAAGGCGCATTTTATCATTTAAAATATATGATTGATGGAACTAATGAATTTTTAGAAGTAGCTACGACAAGACCAGAAACTTTATTTGGTGATACTGCTGTTGCGGTTAATCCAAAAGATGATAGATATAAAAATTTAATAGGTAAATACGTTATACTTCCTGTAAGTGGGAAAAAAATACCTGTTATAGGTGATTCTTATGCTGACCCAGAATTTGGTACTGGTGTTGTTAAAATAACTCCAGCGCATGACCCAAATGACTTTGAGGTAGGTAATAGACATAACCTAAAGAGAGTTGTTTGTATTAATGCAAATGGAACAATGAATGAAAATGCTTTAGAATTTGCAGGTCTTGATAGATTTACAGCTAGGAAAAAATTAATTGAAAAACTAAAAGAAGTTGATTTATTAATTAAAGTAGAAGAAATGACACATAGTGTTGGTCACTCAGAGAGAACTGATGCAGTAGTAGAGCCTTACTTATCTAAACAATGGTTTGTTAAAATGAGACCGCTAGCAGATAAAGTTTTAGAAAATCAAAAAAATAAAGATTCTAAAGTAAATTTTGTTCCAGAAAGATATGAAAAAATAATGAATCACTGGATGGAAATTACTTATGACTGGTGTATCTCAAGACAGTTATGGTGGGGTCACAGAATTCCAGCATGGTATAATGGACAGGAAGTATATGTTGGAACAAGTAAACCTGAAGGTGATGGCTGGATTCAAGATAATGATGTATTAGATACATGGTTTTCAAGTGCACTTTGGCCATTTTCAACACTAGGGTGGCTTGAAAATAAAGAAGACTATCAAAGATATTATCCAAATGATGTTTTAGTAACTGGTTATGATATTATTCCATTTTGGGTTAATAGAATGACATTTCAGGGACTTCATTTTACTAATACTAGACCTTTTAAAGATTGTATTATTCACGGATTAATACGCGATAAAGAAGGTAGAAAAATGAGTAAAAGTTTAGGTAATGGTGTTGATCCAATGGATGTTATAGAAGAGTATGGGGCAGATGCACTTAGGTTTTTCTTAACAACATCATCTGCTCCTGGACTAGATCTTAGATATGATGAAGAAAAAGTGGCATCTGCGTGGAATTTTTTCAATAAATTATGGAATGCATCTAGATATGTAATGATGAATACAGAAGATGTAAAAGAAATTAAGTTAGACAATCTTGATACTAAAGATAAATGGATACTATCAAAATTGTCAAAAACAATTAATGAAGTTACAAAATCAATTGAAAAGTATGAATTTAATAATGCTGGAACATTGCTTTATAATTTTACATGGACATATTTTTGTGATAATTATATAGAAATGAGTAAATTTAGTTTAGAAAAAGAAAGTACTAAAAGTACACTTCTATATGTCTTAACAAATATAGTTAAAATGCTTCATCCTTTTGCACCATTTATTACCGAAGAAATATACGAAAATTTACCTGTTAAATTTCATGAATCAATTATGATAAGTGATTTTCCAGAATATAGTAAGCAACTAGAATTTTCTAAAGAAGAAAATATAATTGATGAAGAAATAGAATTTATAAAAAGTTTTAGAAATATAAAACTAGAAAATAAGATGACAAAAGATATCAAAATTTTAATTAATAAAGAAAATGATTATACGTTAATTAATAAATTATTAAAACTTGAAGATAACTTAGTTAATGAAAAACTTTCCATTAAATCTTTTGAAGTTTTTACTAAAAACTATGGAATGACTATTTTCTTTGAAAAAGAGGAAACAGAAGAAGATAAAGAATTAAAACAAAAACAAATTGAAAGTTTGAAAAATTCAATAAAAAGAAGAGAAGGATTACTTGCTAATCAAAATTATGTAAGTAAAGCACCTGAAAATTTAGTTTTAAAAGAAAAAGAATCACTAGAGAAAGAAAAAGAAGAACTTAAAAACTTACTTTAAGATAAAGAACATGTAAAATATGTTCTTTTTTTTCATATACTTTAACATGAAAATAGTAAATAATATAAAAAATTTTCTTTATGATAAAAATTATTTTATAACAATTTATGATAATTACATTCATCTATTTAATTATGAAAAGATAATTAAATTTAGTAAAGATGAATTAATATTTATTTTTTCTGAATTTAAATTAACATTGAAAGGAGAAAATCTTTTAATAAGACAAATGCTTAAAAATGAAGTTCTAATTATAGGCAAAATTAAAAGCTTTAATATTATTTATGGAAAAGAAAATATGGATTAAAGTTAATAGTGATAAGTATTACAAAATATTAAAAAAATTAAACGATTTAGAAATAGAAATTTTTGATATAAAAAAAATAGAAGAAGAAATATATTTTAAAATATATACAGAAAATTTTGAGAAAATAAAAAAATTTTTATATACATATGAATTTAAGTATCATAGCTTAAGTGGTATTTACAGTATAAAAGAAAAAGTTATAAATAATAAACTAACTTTATTCTTTTCTCTTTTTAGTGCATTATTACTCCTTGTTTTCAATAATATAATAGTAGATGTGGAAATTATGCATGAAAGCAGTGAGTTGATTAATATTTTAGAATCAGAGCTTACAAGTTATGATATAAAAGTTTTATCGTTTAAAAAAGACTATGAAGAATTAACTAAGATAAAAAATAATATATTAAATGACTATAAGGACAAAATTGATTGGCTCGAAATTGAAATAGTAGGTATGAAATATATCATTAAAGTTGAAGAACGTATAATAAATATAGAAGAAACTAGTGAAGAATATTGTAATGTATATGCAACATCAAATGCTAAAATAACAGAGATAAGTGTAGAAACCGGAATACTAATGGTAAGTTTAGGGGATTTTGTTAAAGAGGGAGATTTACTAATTTCAGGAGATATAATATATAATGATAAATTAATGGGACAAGTTTGCGCTCAAGGTATTATAAAAGGCGAAAAATGGTATGAAACTAGTATTACAGTGCCTCTAAATTATTTCGAAGATGAAAAAACGGGTTTAAAAAGATATAATTTCATTTATGAACATGAACAAGATAAAATTAGAATATTAAATTCAAGAATTGAAAATTTTGAAAGCGAAGAAACAATTTTATTCGATATATTAGGATTTAAACTGTATTTAGAAACTCAATATGAAGTAAAAAGAAATTACTTTAAATATAGTGAAACAGAAGCAATAAATAAGGCATTAACACTTGCAGAAGATAGTATGCTTTTAAAACTTTCAGAAAATGAACAAATTTTACAAAAAAAAGTTTTGAAAAAAACACAAAATAATAGTACAATAGAAGTAGATATATTTATGGTAACAGAAGAGGTTGTCAATTAGGAAAGAGGTTGTAGTGTGTTTGTGTCACTTATCGAGGAGACTGTTCGCAGTAGTTTTCCAATTCTTATAATGGTATTAGTAACAGCCATTTTATTTAGATGTTTATATTATAAAAATAATAGACATAAAGTTTATTTACATAAGGAGTTAATGCATCTTATATTTATAACGTATATTTTACTTTTATTTATGTTACTTAGTAAATCAGATATGAATAGTTTGAATGGGTTTAATTTAGTGCCTTTTAAAGAAATAATGAGATACGAATTTATGTCAAATTCATTTATATATAATGTTTTAGGAAATATTATCATATTTATGCCTTTTGGTTATTTTGTTGGGTATTATATTCATTCAAGAAAGGGTGCAACTAATTTTATTGCAGCACTAGGAATAAGTGTAACTGTAGAATTTATTCAATATTTTATTGGAAGAACATTTGATATAGATGATATAATTTTAAATGTGGTGGGAGCTTTTATAGGCTTTACTATTTATAAAATTTTATATAGTGTTAAAAGAAGTTTACCTAACTTTATGCAAAAAGATGGACTTTATAATGTAATATGTATTATACTAGTGATAGTTATAGTGTTATATTTTATGCGCGTTATGGAGGTAATTAGTTTTTTATGAACAACTATGATATAATTGATGAGTACGGATATGATTATCCTGAAGTACTAGAGAAAGTTATAAATAAAGCTTTAGAAGTAGAAAATGTAAGTAATGCAGTTTTTTCAGTAATATTTGTTAATGAAGATAAAATACAAGAAATTAATAAAAAGTACAGAAAAAAAGATAATGTTACTGATGTTATATCTTTTGCATTTGAAGATGATGGATATGTAAATGATATAAGTATTAGAATGCTTGGAGATATATTTATATGTATTCCAAAAATGAAATCTCAAGCAGTAGATTATGGACATAGTGAAATAAGAGAAATCTCTTTTTTAACAGTTCATGGAATTTTACATTTACTAGGATATGACCACATAAATGAAGAAGATGAAAAAATAATGGTAGCAAAACAGGAGTTGGTATTAAATGAGTTCGTTGAAACAAAAAGGTAAAGAAGAAAATAAAAAATTTACAATAAAAAGAATTTTTAATAGTATGAGGTATTCGATTCAAGGGTTAGTATATGCATACACTAATGAGCAAAGCTTAATTATGCATGGATTAGGAACATTATTAGCCATAATTGTAGGATTAATTCTAGATATCGGTTTTATTCAGTGGGTTATAATTTTATTATCATCAGCCGTTCTTCTAAGTATTGAACTTCTAAATACTGCTATAGAAGCAACAGTTGATATGTTTACTAAAGAATATAATGAATATGCAAAAATAGCTAAAGACTGCGGTTCAGCAGCAGCATTTGTAACAGGAGTAGCTTTCGCCTTTATTTGTGGTTTTATATTTTTAAATGAAATAATTGGTATCTTGTAGAAAGGGGTATATATGAAAAGTGGATTTGTAAGTTTAATAGGGAGGCCAAACACTGGTAAAAGTACTCTTCTTAATACAATAATTACTGAAAAAGTAGCGATAACATCTGATAAGGCTGGAACAACAAGAAATATAATTCAAGGTATATACAATGAAGAAGGTTATCAAATGGTTTTTGTTGATACTCCGGGTATAGGTAAACCAATTAGTAGACTAGGAAGAGCATTAAATAAAGAAGCAATTTCACTAACTAAAGATGTAGATGTAATACTTTTTGTAGTGGATATAGCAGCAGGTTTTGGAAAAGGTGATAAGTTCATTTTGGAAATGCTTAAAAATGAAGATATTCCAGTTATTTTAGTTTTAAATAAAATAGATAGAGTACAAAATAAAGAAGAACTACTTGATAAAATTAATGAAGTAAAAGATTATTATTCATTTTCAGAAATAGTACCACTATCAGCTATGAAAAATGATAATGTTGATAGACTTATAGACGTTATAAAAAAATATTTAACAGACGATGTAAAATATTTTGACGACGATGAATTTACAAGTTCATCTTCTAATTTTATGTCAAGTGAAATAGTTAGAGAAAAAATACTTAATTCTACTGAAGAAGAAGTACCACATGGAATAACTTGTTATACAACTAAATTTGAAAATAAAAAAGATATTATAAATATTTTTGTGGATATTATTGTAGATCGTGATAGTATAAAAAAGATAATTATAGGAAAACAAGGAAACAAACTAAAAAATATTGGTATAGAAGCAAGAAAAGATTTAGAAAAGTTATTTGGTAAAAAAGTATATTTAGAAACTTATGTTAAAGTTGTTGAAAATTGGAAAGACAAAGAAAAGTATTTATCTGAGCTTGGTTTTATAAATTATGAATAAAATTTAAAATTATTTATCACTATATATTTAGGACGGTGATAAATATGGATAGTAAGAAAGCTTGGGATAAATTTACAAGAACTGGAAAAGTATCCGACTATTTAGTATATAAAAAGCTAGCTAAGAAGAGGTAATATGATAGATGTAGTAGAGGGTTTTATAGTAAGTGAAACAAGTTATGGCGAAACATCTAAAGTTATAAATGTTTTTACAAAAAAATATGGACTTATAGGTATGATGGCAAAAGGTGCAAAGCAAATAAAAAGTACACTTAGAAGTGGAACACTTAAACTTACATATGCAAACTTTCATATTAAATATAGTGATAAAAAACTTTCAACTCTAACTTCAGTAGATATTATAAATCCTTTAAAAAACATAAAAAGTGATTTAGTTCTTATTAGTTATCTATCATATATAACGGATCTTACTTATCAAGTTTTAAAAGAATCAAATAATTTAAAAATATATGATTATTTTATAGAAATTATCCATAAAATGGAAGAAGGATTAAGTTCTTCGATACTAACAAATATTTTAGAAATAAAATACTTAGATTTTCTAGGTGTTGGTATTAATTTAAATGAATGTGCAATGTGTGGCAATAAAGACAAAATAGTTACAGTAGACGCTTCTTATGGAGGTCTAATATGTAAAAATTGTTATTCAAATAGTAAAATAGTAGATATAAAAGTTATTAAGCTTTTAAGAATGTATTATTTAGTAGATATAAAAAGTATAACTAATATTAAAATAGATGAAAGTATAAAAGAAGAAATAAACATGTTTTTGAAAAATTATTATGACCAGTACACTGGTATGTATTTAAAAAGTAAAGAATTTTTAGAAAAAATATTAAAACAGTAAAAAAAAGTACTGTTTTTTTATTGAGAGTTATTAAATTTTATGGTATTATTTTATTGTAGGAGATAAGAGTTTTATGATAAAGAAAAATAAAGGGAAAATATTAATGGTTTTAGGAGTATTACTTGTTCTAACTTTTGGTATAACATATGCATTTTTTGCAGGAGGAAGAGGTCCATCAGCAAGTAGTGATATAGAAACAGGAACAGGAATTACTACTAAATTATTATTTACAGAAGGTACACCTATAAACTTAGAATTAAATGAAGATACTCTTTTAGTAGGTGGAAGTGATGTAAGTGGAACTACTACATCAAGCGCAACACTTACACTTGGAACAAATGTAACAAGTGCAACAGAGTATTATCAAGTTTATTTAAATGTAGAATCAAATAATTTTATTTATACAACAGCAACAAAAACACCAGAGATACTACTTTCAGTAACAGATCCTGAAGGAAATGCTAAAAGTATAGAAGGTCTTCCAGAAGTATCTGCTGGAGTATATGACATAACAGATTATAAAGGTCTTATAAAAATAGTAGAAGATTACGAAATCACAGGAAGCACTACAACCGTGCATGACTGGGAAGCAACAATAACATTTGTAAATTTAGATTCAAATCAATCTGCAAATGAAGGAAAAAATCTTGATGCAACTCTTATATTACAACAACCAAAAATGATGATACCAGATATAGGAATAGTAACTCCAGAAGGATGCACAGACTGTGGTCCAGGTGAAACAGTAGTAACTCCATCTACAGGAGATGTAGGGGAAAATGGTTCTACATATGATATATATACAGTAGGCTATGTAACTAATACATCAGCAACTGGAGTAACATACTCTATAGATATAAAAATACCAGGAATGGATTACTCTAAGCAAACTTTAGAACTAGTAAATACAGCAGAAGTAATGGAACTTTTATTTGATTATGAAGAGTATATAGATTTTAAAGGTTCAGGAGTAATATCTAGTGGAAATACTGATGCAAGTGCAGTAGCAACAGCAAACGATCTTCATACATCATCAATGAAAGAAAGTAACTTAACTATAAATAGTGTAAAAGTAACATGTGGATCAGATAAATGTACAGCAGTAATAACTGAAACATTTAGTAACTTATCAGGGTTAACAGCACACTCTACAACAACAAATAGTGGAACCGCAATAAACGCCATATATAATGGAATAATGTTTAATGTAATGATAAGTGAAAAAACTGACCCATGTATAAATCCAACAACATCAAAAGATTTAATTTTATGCCACAATGGGGGGCAAGAAGCAATAGAGGCAAAAGCCGAGCCTAATTTTACACGTGTTGCAGATACAAACGAAGGAATGTTTGCAACAACAGATACATATGGAACAGCGTACTACTTCAGAGGAGCAGTAGATAATAATTGGTTATATTATAATGGAATATACTGGAGAATAGTAAATATAGCAGGAGATGAATCGCTTAAACTACTTTATAGTGGTACTACGGCGCCGACAAGTTCAACAGCAACTGTTATGACTGGAAGTGGAACACAGATAGGAGATAACACATTTAATACAACAACAACAGATAATGCATATGTAGGGTACATGTATACTTTAAATCAAAGGCAAGGACTAGGAACATCAAGTACAATAAAAGGAACTTTAGAAAACTGGTATACAACATATATGAATGGAGTTGACTCACAAATAGTAGATAATATATTTTGTTATGATAGGAGTTTAGCTACAGCTGGATATCAAAGTTCTCATTTTGGTTCAGCAAATGGAAGTTATACAGGAACAGGACTAGGAACAAGTGCTACATTATATGGAACAGCAGCAAGAATAACCGCATCAAGTAGTAGTAAGGCAGCAGGTGGAACAGGACCAGACTTAATGTGTCCTAGCAAAGAAGATGCATATACAGTAGATGATACAACAAATGGTAATGGAGCTCTTTCTAAAAAAGTAGGGTTACTCACTGCCGATGAGGCAGTAATGGCAGGCCTTGCGTTTGAGGAAAACGCCAGTAGTAACTATTTGAACACAGATAGTTACTACTGGTTGGGCTCTCCTTTTGGGTACGCTTCTCCTTTTATTAGTGCTTATATGTGGTATGTGTATTCTTCTGGTATTCTGAACAACAATTATGTCAATAATACTCTTGGTGTCCGCCCTGTAGTTTATCTTTCATCTAATAATAAAATAACTGGAACAGGAACTTGGGATGATTATTATGTAGTACAATAAAATAATTAAATAAAATTCATAGATTATTAATTTATGGATTTTTTAATTGAAAAAAATGTCATATTTTGTTATTATTATAATAGGTGATAAAGTGGCAAGTTTGATTTTTAAATATAGTGCAATGAATGCAGGTAAAACTATTAGTATTTTGCAAACAGCTCATAGTTATGATGAAAAAAATTTGAAATACATTATTATGAAATCTGTTAAAGATACTAAGGGAGATGATACAATTGTATCAAGAGTAGGTGGAGAAAATAAAAAGGTAGACATCTTACTAGGAGAAAATGAATCTTTACTTACTGAAAAAAATTATAAAAAGTATTATACAGCAAGGGTTATACTTGTTGATGAAGTAGAGCTTTTAAATGAAAAACAAATTGAAGAACTATGGACAATAGCTCATTTAATAAAAATACCAGTAATTACATATGGACTTAAAAGTAATTTTTCTGGAGAAATATTTTCAGCAGGAATCGCCAAACTTGTAGCATTTGCTGATGAACTTGAAGAAATTGGTTCGACTAGTTTGTGTATTTGTGGTGCTAAAGCTACATTTAATGCAAGAAAGCATAATGATAAATATACTGATAAGGGAGAAATAGTCGTAATAGATGGCTCTGATGAAGAAGTCGAGTACATTCCATTATGTGGAGATTGTTATTTAAAACATGTTAAATTAAAATCAGCATGTGTTAAAAAGTTATCAGATTTAGTTGAAAAAATAAGTTAGTTAAAAGGAGTAATTTACATGGCAAAAGAAAAAATTAAAATGGGTAAAAAAGAAAAGATATTTAATGTTATAAGTTTTTTAATTATAGGAGTACTTGCTATTTACTATGGTGGACGTGCAGTATACTGGTTTATATATGAACTTAGTGAAGCTCAAAATAGAGATAATACTGCTGCACATTATGTAATAAATGATAATGAAATAGTAGATGAAGGTGACGGATTATACAGAGCTAAAGATACTTATTATTTTGCTGGAAATCCTGAAAATAATTACGTGACATTAGGTGGTGCGACGTATCGCATACTTAGCATAAATGAAAACAACGAAATGAAATTAGTTCTTAATGATGTTGCAGCAAGTTTTATGTGGGGAGAAGAAAATAGTTATTCATCTTCAAATGTAGATGTTTGGCTAGGAGATAGTGGTGTATACTATGATACATTAATAGAAGCAGAAAAATATTTATCAAAAACTAAATTTACTGAAGATGTTTTAAGTGATGGAAGTTTAGAAGTTGGAGACAAATTATTTGAAGAGTATGTTACAACACTTACGGTATCTGATTATGAAACTGCAGGTGGAAGCGATAGCTTTTTAAATAATGAAAAATATTTCTGGTTAATTGGGAAATCAAATGAAAATAATTTATATGTAAACTCCAGTGGAGTAATAAGTGAATACACAACTAGCGAATCATATGGCGTTAAACCAGTTATAACTTTAAAAGGTGATGTTATAAGATTAAGAGGAGAAGGAACTTTAAGTAATCCTATATATATTGATACAAAAGATGATATGACATATATAAATTCTTATGTAACGTTAGGTACTGATACATACAAAGTTTTTGAAGAAAATGAAGATATACTTAAACTTGTTAAAACAGATAGTATAGCTGGTGTTCTAAAACCATATGGAACACTTAATACTAATTTTGATTTAAGTGATGCAACTAGTTTAGCGTATTATTTAAATAATGATTACTTAAATAGTTTAAGTTATGCAACTAGTTTATCAGATTGTACGTTTAATACTGGTGTGATAAGTGAAGAAAAAGGATTTAACTATTCAAATATTTTAGAAGAAACTATAGTGGCTAAAGTTGGAATTATGAATATTTTTGATTATAATAATAACGATATAGAAAATTATTTTTACTTAACAAATACAGGTCTAGGAAGTGATACAGCTTATGTGAAAAGTGAAAATGGATTATTAAAAAAAGATTTAATAACTTCTGAAAAAGAAATAGTTCCAGTTATTTGTTTAAATAAAGATAAAATAATAGATGGTGTAGGAGCTAGTTATAGCCCATATACAGTAGAATAGGAGTATTTATGAAAAGAAAATTAAGATGGCATACTAAATTATTTATTGTTCTAGATATCATAGCTGTTACTGGTCTTATCACAATAAATGTTCCAGCATTTCAAGAGTTTTGGATACCAACAGCAATGACTACAAAAAGTCATAAATATTTTGCGAGAACTTTTTATAGTCAAGATAAAATAGAAGAAGTGTTAGGTCAAAATTATATTAAATCTTCTACAGAAGATATTAATTTAGATGATATCGTAATTGGTGACAGTACCGATAAAACTGAATTTGAATCTATTTATGAAGAAGAAATATATACTAAAGAAGAAAATAACGAAGTATACAAAATAATAAAACTAGAAGAAGATAATTTTGTTGGTTTTTTAACTGTTGTTTATGACCCAGCTGATGTAGAACTTGCTATACCACAAAACTTAGGTAAAAAAGGTGAAAGAGTTATCGATTTAGTTTCAAATAATGACGGTCTTGTTGGTATAAATGGTGGAGGCTTTGAGGATTTAGATGGATATGGTGATGGATCAACTCCATATGGAAGTATAATTTATGAAGGAGAACTTATATATTCTTATCCGGGTGGTTCTGGAGAACTTATAGGATTTACTGAAGACCATAAACTTTATTTAACAGATGAATCTCCAGAAGAGGCTATTGCAAATGGAATGTATGAAGCAGTAGAGTTTGGACCAAATTTAATAGTAAACGGTAAGGTTACTGAAATAGAAGGTAATGGTGGATGGGGAGTTGCCCCAAGAACAGTTATTGCTCAAAGAAAAGATGGAATAGTACTATTTTTAATAATTGATGGTAGACAACCAGGATATAGTGATGGAGCTACAATGAATGAAGTAATTGAAGTACTAACTAGATATGGAGCATATAATGCAGCTAATCTTGATGGTGGAGGTTCAACAACTATGGCAGTAGGAAATGAACTTTATAATAAACCATCAGCAGGCGTATCTCAAGGTGGAAGATATGTTTCAAATGGTTTTATAGTAACTAATGATTTTGGGAAAACTGTGGAATAGATAGGAGAAAATATGATAAGAAGAGCTTTAATAATAATTATAATTTTAGTAGTTATTACAGGTTCTTTTTTCTTTTTTTATAAAGATGAAAGTAAAATAGAAATATTTAAAGAAGATATCAGTGAATATTATAGTAAGTATGTAACTACAAATAAAAAAAGTGAGATATATACTAAAGAAAATGGTGAATATATAGCCATAGGATTATTAGAATCAAGTTTTCAACTTAGTTTAAATGAAATAGAAATAACCGAAGAAACTGAGTATTTTGAATTTAATTTAGATGATAATGTATATTATATTTCGTATAAAAATGTAGAAAAAATAGATAATATAAGTATAAAGGATGATAGATTTTTAAATTATATTGTTTTTAACGAAAATGTTAAAAGTAAAGAAAGTATAAATTTGTTTCAAGACGAAAAAAATATCATAACTTTAGATGTAGGAATAGATAAACCAATAGTAAGAAAAGATGATGGAAAATATTATATTGAATACAATGATGAGTTATATTATGTTTTAGAAGAAGATGTAACAGTTTATGAAAATAATAATACTAATGTAAATACTGCTACTGACGTGCCAGCAACTCTTTATCATTTCATGTATAAAGAAGAAGAATACAAAGACTGTATGGAAATAATTTGTCATTCAGAAACACAAATTAGAAGTCATTTTGATTATTTAAAGGAAAATAATTATTTTACAATGACTACCAAAGAGATGGAGTGGTGGATAGATGGAAAAATAAATGTTCCAGAAAATTCAATTTTAATTACAATAGATGATGCAGCTTGGCATCAAAATTGGAATGAAATTATAACAGAATATGAGCTAAATGTCACATATTTTCTAGTTACATCATGGATTGATCTTGAAAATATAACAACTCCTTATATTGAAATGGCTGCACATACTCATGCACAGCATAATACAGGCGTATGTCCAGGTGGCCAAGGTTCACCTATGAAATGTACTGATAAAGAAGTGCTGTTAGAAGATTTAGCATTAAACAGAAGTTTACTAAATAACACAGATTCATTTGCTTATCCATTTTTTGAATATAATGACTACACAATAGAAGTTCTTAAAGAAGCTGGATTTAAAACTGCTTATCGAGGTGGAATGGCTAGTGTAACTAAAGGTGTAGATAAATTTAAAATACCTAGGATAACAATGTTTAGTTACACTACTATGAATCAGTTCATAGACTATGTTAGCTAAATTTAGATTTCTAATTACACCTTATGAAGTTTTTAAAAAGTTAATTTAAGCAATTATTACTATGGAAACTTTGGAAAAATACTATAGTAAGTTAAGTAATTAATATTAAACTACAGATTTTGGAAACGACAATTGGATTAAACTTAGTATATTATAAAATTTTAATGCACCACTACATCTGGGACAAAAGGAGTAAATATTACGTTTTATCTTGAATAAAATAACTTTCTATAAAACTGTACATTTGTACAGTTTTTTTGTATAATAATTATATGAGGAGTGAAAAAATGAAATTAACTATGGAAAATTTGGTAAATTACTGTAAACAGTATGGTTTTATTTTTCAAGGAAGTGAGATATATAATGGTTTGTCAAATACTTGGGATTACGGACCTTTAGGTACATTACTTAAAGAAAATATAAGAAATGCTTGGAAGAAAAAATTTATTCAAGAAAACCCATTTAATTACGGACTTGATGCTGCGATACTTATGAATCCAGCGGTGTGGGTTGCATCTGGACATGTTGCATCGTTTGCAGATCCACTTATAGATTGCAAAGCTTGTAAATCAAGACATAGAGCAGATAAATTGATTGAAGAACATAGTCAGGGTATTGAAACTGGAGATGGTTGGGATAATGATAGATTAGAAAATTATATAAAAGATAATAAAATAGTATGCCCGAAATGTGGAAAGCTTGATTATACGGATATTAGAAAATTTAATTTACTATTTGAAACTAGCATTGGAGTTACCGAAGAAACTAAAAATACTGTATATTTAAGAGGAGAAACAGCGCAAGGTATATTTGTTAATTTTAAAAATATAGAAAGATCAATGAGACTTAAAATACCTTTTGGAGTTTGCCAAACAGGAAAATCTTTTAGAAATGAAATAACACCAGGAAATTTTATTTTTAGAACTAGAGAATTTGAACAAATGGAACTTGAATTTTTTTGTAAACCAGGGACTGACTTAGAGTGGTTCGGGTATTGGAAAAATTATTGTATTGATTTTTTAAAAACATTAGGTATAAAACCAGAAAATTTTAGAATGAGAGATCATAAAAAAGAAGAATTATCTTTTTATAGTAAAGCCACAACTGATATAGAGTATTTATATCCAAATGGTTGGGGAGAACTATGGGGTATTGCAGATAGAACTGATTATGATTTAGGTGTGCACATGGAGCACAGTAAAACAGATTTAAGAGTTTTAGATGAAGAGTCTGGTGAAAGATATTTACCATTTGTTATTGAACCATCTGTTGGACTTGATAGATTACTTCTTGCTATTTTAACTGATGCATATGTAAAAGAAGAGGTTAGTGAAGGTGATGAAAGAGAAGTATTAAAACTACACCCAGCACTAGCGCCTTATAAAGTTACAATTTTGCCACTTATTAAAAAATATCATGCAGAAAAAGCAAATGATGTATATGCTATATTATGTAAAAAGATTATGTGTTCTTATGATGAAGCTGGATCAATAGGAAAAAGATATAGAAGAAGTGATGCAGTAGGAACTCCATTTGTAGTTACAGTTGATGATGAAACGCTTGAACATGATACAGTTACAGTAAGGTATAGAGACACAATGGAGCAAATAAAAATAAATATTAATGAACTTGAAAGTTTTATTATAAAAGAAACAGAGATTTAAGAAGGAGAAAAAATGGAATTTATAATTTTAATCATAATTATTGTTGTTATATCATCAATAAGACAAATTAACGAATATGAAAGAGGAGTTAAATTTACATTTGGTAAGTTTAGTGAAATAATGGAACCTGGCTGGAGATTAGTTTTGCCAGTTATTCAAAGTTATAATAAAGTAGATATTAGAGTAAAAGCAGTGGATGTTCCTGAACAAGAAGCAATTACTAAAGATAACGTATCAGTTAAAATTAACGCTGTTATATATTTTAAAGTAGTTGATGCAAGCAAATCGATACTTGCAGTAGAAAACTTTTTTCACGCAGTATCACAGTTAGCTCAAACAACTATGAGAAATGCAGTTGGTTCGGTATCATTAGACGAATTGTTAAGTGAAAGACAAAAAATATCTACTGAAATTTGCGCTATTATTGATGCAGCAACTGACCCTTGGGGTATAAAAGTAGAAAATGTAGAATTAAAAGATGTTTCACTTCCTGAAGAAATGAAAAGAGTTATTGCAAAAGTTGCAGAAGCTGAAAGAGAAAAAGCTGCTATTATTACAAAAGCTGCTGGTGAAGTAGAAGCTTCAGAAAATCTAGCGCAAGCTGCTTCTATAATGGGATCAACTCCAGGTGCACTTCATTTAAGAACTCTTGCAACACTTAACGATTTATCAAGTGATCAGTCAAATACAGTTATATTTGCTGTGCCGATAGAAGTTTTAAGAGCATTTGAAAATAATGGTGCAGTAGCAACAAAAGTAGTTGAACAATTAACTAAAAATAAATAATGTAATATAAAAGTTACATTTTTTATTGAAATAAAATAACATATGTGATAAAATATCTACATAAAAAGGGGGTATATCATGGAAATTGATAAACAAAAAATCGAAAAAATCATTTTAAACTCATTTGTTCAAAAGTACGCACTTACTAGCTCATGTGACAATGATACTAAATTTTTATCTTCAAAAATTAACAACATAAGCGTAAAATTTAGTAAGTCTGAAAATATATTTATGGGGAATTTGTTTTATGAAAACACAATAGTTCAAAGTTTCTTTGTTTTATGTGGAGAAAAAATTATAAACATAACGCTTGTAGATAATAGTGGAAATATATACTGTACAATTAAATTCGAACAATTAATAAATAATGATTGTTTTCTAGTAAGTATAGATTATTCTGCAAGTAACGAAATATATGGAACTAATAACAATGTTTTCGTAGGTACCTATTCTATAAACGATGCTGTAGAGGAAACATTAAATTTAATTAATAGTAATATTCCAATTATGAAGCAAGAAGATATTGTTAAAAAATAAAAATTAATTTAAAAAGGAGTTGTAATATTCCTTTTTTTTTGATATGATAATATAGTAATGATAGGAGACAAAATATGGCACTTAAGAGTTTAAAAAAGATGTTTAGTGAAGAAGAAGACGATAATGGTGTTGGTTCAGAAGACGAATTTTATAATATGAGTGAAACTGAAGCCATTAAAGAAGCTAATAAAACTGGAAATAAAATGATTTTACTTGAGCCAAGAGCTTTTTCAGAAGCACAGCAAATAGCAGATCATTTAAAAAACAGAAATAGTGTTGTAGTTAATTTAAAACGTGTTACTTCTGATCAAGCAAAAAGAATCATAGATTTTCTTAGTGGATGTATATATTCAATTGGAGGATCAATGCAAAAAATTGGTGTAGGTATATATATTTGTGCTCCTAAAAACGTTAGTGTTCAAGGAAAAATCACTGAAGACGGTGGTCTTGAAAAAAACGGCAAAAAGAATATGGATGAAGATCTAAACTGGTAAGAAAGGGAGTAAAAGTGTATGCAAAAGTTCACGACTAGCGTTCCTGGATACTCTAAAAGAGAAGTTAATAAATTTGTAAATGACGTGATTAAAGAATATGAAGATTTATTAAATAAACTAAAAGAAAGTGATAAAAAATGTTTGAATTTAGAAAATGAGCTTACGAAATATAAAAATTTAGAAAATACTTTCAATAGAGCTATACTTTTAGCTGAAGAAAGTACAAATAATATTAGAAGAGCTACTTTCGATGAATCAAAATTAATAGTAGAAGAAGCAAAACAAAATGCTTCTAGAATACTAAATAACGCTTTAATTAGAGCTGAAAGAATAGAAGAAGATGCTGAAAATTTAAGAAGAAAAGTTTTTGTATTTAAGAAAAAATTCAGAAATTTAGTAGAAGAAAGTCTTGATGAAGTAGAAAGATTTGATGATACTTTAAAATAATTTAAAAAGCATGTTTATGCTTTTTTTATCTAGGAGGAAAAAATGAAAAAAAGAGTTATTAGTGCTGCCATAATGTTGGCTATAGTTATACCGTTTATATATTTTGGAGGAATTTTATATACAGCTGCAGTAGCTATTATATCAGTATTTGCATTTAATGAAATTGTAAGTATAAAAAGTTTAAAAGACATTCCTTTTATTGTAAAGGTAATAGGGCTAATTTCATATGTTGCTATTGTATTATCTCAAGTATTAACTGGTTATAGAGAAAATATAATGTATATTTACGTGATTTTGCCAATCATTTTATTGATTTTACCAACTTTATTCATTGATGAAAAAAAATACAATACAACAAAAGCATTTAGTTTGTTGTCGTTGATTTTTCTAATAGCATTTGGATTTAGCGGTTTAATATTAGCAAGAAGTGATATTTTTATACTTATTTATTTAATTTCTATAGCAGTTTTTGGTGATATATTTGCCATGCTAACTGGCATACTTATAGGAAAACATAAATTATTACCAGAGGTAAGTCCTAAAAAAACTATAGAAGGTAGTGTTGGCGGTTTAATTGTAGGGACAGCTGTACCACTGATTATATATAATCATCTTATAAATGATGTAACAATTCAAATTGTTATAATAACTTTATTTTTAGCGATTTTAGAGCAATTTGGAGATTTAATTTTTAGTAAAATAAAAAGGGATAACGATATAAAAGATTTTTCAAATTTAATTCCAGGTCATGGAGGAATACTTGATAGATTAGACAGTATACTAGTAATATCACTTGCATTTATCATGTTAAGTAGTTGGTTATAAGGAGGCAACATGATTTCATTAATCATATTAATATTAATATTAGGAATAATTATATTTATTCACGAACTAGGTCACTTTTGGTGGGCGAAAAAATTTGGAGTTCACATATATGAATTTTCACTTGGTATGGGACCTATACTTTATACAAAAAAAGGAAAAGATGGTATAGATTATAATATAAGAGCAGTTCCAATTGGTGGTTTTGTATCAATGGCCGGTGAAGTTTATGAAGACGATACTGAAAACAAAATTCCAAAAGAAAATTTTATGTGTAATAAAAAATGGTATCAAAGAATTATCATATTAGCAGCTGGAGTTATTAATAATTTTATATTAGCATTTGTAGTTTTATTTTTTATATCACTTATTTGGGGTGGAACAATTTTAACTCCGGAAATTGATACAATCACAGAAGATTCTGCCATGGAAACTGCTGGTGTTAAAGCTGGTGGTGTAATTAAAGAAATAAATGGTTACAAAATTAATACATGGGATACTGCTCAAATAGTACTTCATATGGAAGACAAAGATGGAGTATATGAGTTTATAATTGAAGATGAAGACGGAAATAGTAAAACATATGATATTGAGCCAAAAGTTGAGAAAAACGACGATGGAGTTGAAACTAGAACATTTGGTGTAGGAATAAAAGTTATAGAAACTAATGGATTTGTCGAAAGTTTAGAATATGCTGTTAATAGATTTATATCAATTATAGAAGTTATGGGACTAACTTTATATGGACTATTTTCTGGTAAAATATCTTTAAATGCTTTATCAGGACCTATTGGAATGTATGAAGTAGTAGAAACATCTGCTGCATTAGGATTAGCATCTACAGTAAGTTTACTTGCATTCTTATCAATAAATGTAGGAGTATTAAACATCTTACCATTCCCTGCTTTCGATGGGGGAAGAATAGTATTTATACTTATAGAAAAAATTAAAGGTGGACCAATAAATTCTAAAATAGAAAATACTTTTCATTTAGTAGGTTTTATACTTTTAATGCTATTAACTATTTATGTAGCAATTCAAGATATTATTAGACTATTTTAGCACAGCAATGTGCTTTTTTAGTGTATAATGAAATTATGTTCTTGTAACTCAGCTGGATAGAGTAAATGCCTCCGACGCATTAAGTCTAGGGTTCGAGTCCCTACAAGAACGCCATCTATAAATCGACATTTTTTTGCATTAATATAATATATAATAAACAGCATGCAAAAAAATGTTTTTATTTTCATAGATGATTCTGGTATTACACATAAAAATGATAAGTACTCATTTTTTGGAGGTATAGTTTTTTTATCTGAAGAAGAATATAAAAAATTTTCAAAAGAATACAAACTTCATTTCAAAAGTATTAATAAAATAAATAAATTTAAAGAATTAAAATATACGTATATAAAAAATCTAAATAATGAAACTATATTTAACTTCGTTAACAAGTATATTACATTTGGTATTTGCATGAAAAATTATAACATAAGTAGTAACATTATGAGTGAAAAAAAATCAAGATCTAGGTTTAGAGACTATTGTATTAGAAGAATAATCAAAGAAATTATTTTATACTTATTTAAATTAAATTATATATGTGATAACAATATAAAATTAAATATTATATTAGACTCAGATAATCAAAAAACAAATACAAATAGATTACTATCAGAAGATATATACAAAGAACTTAAGATAGGTTTTAATAATAAAAAATATAATATAAAATTCATGCCTATAATTAAAAATAAATTATACATTGATATTAAGTATGTTAATTCTATAAAATGTCATGGTATTCAAGCAGCAGATTTGATAGTTGGAAACTTAAGAAATTCAATAATACAAAACAAAAAAGTTACTACTAATATAATAAAATATTTACCATAAAAAAAGAGCTATTGCTCTGTTGTTTCATCATACAAAATTGGCTTTTCACTTTTTTCAAATTGATATACACTTTTTCCAGTCATAAATTCAAATAGTGCAGAAGCTTTAATTTCAGTTTTGTACTGCACATAAAGTTTATTTGAAAAATGTGCCATTCTAAAATATTTTTTATTATGTCTTATATATAATCTACCTTTTTTATTAAATCCTAGTATTCTCATATACCTTGGTTGTTCTTTTTTTGCATCAGCTTTTGTAATGCCAAGAACAATATGTAAACACATACGATTAATTCTAGTATAAGTGATACGTTTGTTTTTAACCTTTTCAATAAAGGTTTCATAATTGGAACTAGCAAAGGAATGGGTATATAGTCTATTTTGAATTCCTTCAGTAACATCTAAATATGGTCCAGTATCTTTTTCAACAATAATTTTCATTTTTAATATAGCATATAATGTATCATTATTTGGTGTTATAATACATTCTTTAACACCTTCAGGAACATACTTGCTAATATCTAAACCATTCTTTATTTTTTCTCGTATGTTTGATGCACTAACTATTTTATTTTCTAATTTTAAATCGTGAAAATCATTAGTTCTTTGTAAAGTTTCTATTTCAATATCGAAATTATTAGCTATAATTGCTTTAGTATAAGCAACACCAAGTACATCATTAGGACTAAAAGAAAAATTATCCATTTCAAGAGCTTTAGCAATAGCTGCTGGATAACTAATTCCTTCTTTCATAGCTTCTTTAAGTTTTACAGGAAAATTATCATCATATAATTGGATTTGAGCAACTTTTTTTATTAAATTTACATCGTTACTTTCACTTCCAAATATTAACTTTTCTATTTTAAATTCATTTAAAATTCTAATAGCTGAATCTGCAAAAGTATCAGCGCTTTGAGTACCATAGTACGCTGGATGTTCTAGTACAATATCAATTCCATATTTCAGTGCGAGTTTAGTTTTATCTTCTTTAGAAATAATAGATATTTCTCCTCGTTGTAAAAAATAACCATTTAAAACTAATATTATTACGTGATCAGGATATTTTTCTTTAATTGCATCTATAAAATAAATATGGCCATTATGTAGTGGGTTAAATTCACATATAATACCAATTGCTTTTGCTCTCATATTATTTCACCAACTTTAATATAACATTGACATAACTATTTGTCAAATTTTTAATATTGTATTATAATAGCTTTAGGTGATTTTATGATTTATGTAATAGTAGGACCAACTGGTGTTGGGAAAACAAAACTAAGCGAGGCTTTAGCATTAAAATACGATGGTGTAGTAATAAATGCAGATGCAGTACAAATTTATAAAAAATTAAATATTGGAAGTGCAAAAGTTACTAAAGAAGAAATGGCAGATGTACCACACTTTTTATTTGATATTAAAGATATTACAGAAGATTATAACGTAAAAAACTATCAGGAAGATTTAAGAAATATAATTGAGCAACAAAAAGATAAAGATATCTTTATTGTTGGAGGAACTGGTTTATATATATCTGCAGGATTATTTGACTATACTTTTGAGGAAGAAGAAACAAATAATGCCTATGATAATTTAACTACTAAAGAAATGTATGATTTAGTAAAATTAAAAGATAAAGATACGATAATTCATCAAAACAACAGACAACGATTAATAAGAGAATTAAATAGAAAAGAAAATAGTAATAAGGGATCAAATATTTTGTATGATGCTTTATTCATTGGGCTTACTACTAATAGAGATAATTTATACAATATTATAAATAAAAGAGTAGATAAAATGTTTAGTATGGGTCTTTTAGAAGAAGTAAAAGAGTTATTACCACTAAAAAAAGATTCCCGAGTATTAAATAGTGCAATTGGATATAAAGAAGTAATTGAATTTCTAGAAGAAAAAATAAGTTACGAAGAAATGTTAGAAAAACTTAAAAAAAATTCAAGAAATTATGCTAAAAGACAATATACTTGGTTTAATAACAAAATAGATGTAAATTGGTTTGACACTAATTATGAAAATTTTGATGAAACAATAGATAAAGTTATAAAATTTATTGAAGAAAAGAAATAACTTTGTTACAATTTTAAGGGTGATAGTGTGAAAAAAGTAAATATTATGGGAAATTTAATTATTAGTAGAATAATGACTTTGTTAATTATTTCTTTTTTTGTTTTAATAATTATAAATCATAATAGTGATTATCTAATAAATGATTTACTTAGAAATTTTTTGTTATTATTTATTATTATTTTAACAATATTTTTGAAAGTATTTAACAACAGAATAAAAAACAATGTTAAAATAACAAGAAAAAGTATTATATATAGAATATTACTATCAATATATATAATTGGTTGTATAACTTTTATTAGTTTATTATACTCACCATATAATGGTTTTAGAGATTGGTTTGTAACAACAGCAATGCAAACTAAATCACATCAATATTACGCTAAATGGTTTTATAGCGACAAACAAATTGAAGAAGTAATGTCTAACAACTATATTATTGAACCAGAAGGCAACACTGATAAAAATTTAATTGACATTCATAAAGAAGTGACATATAAAAACGATTATGAAAAAGCTATTTTAGAAAAAGATTATGATAATCAAGAATATAAAATAATCGAGTTTGAAGTAAATGGAGCATCAGCATATATCGCTGCTATATATGATCCATGTATGGTGCATGTAGGTGTGACAAAGTATTTAAATACAAGAGGGCAATACGTAACAGATATGGCCAAAGATAAAGATTCTATGCTAGCTATAAATGGCGGAGGATTTTATGATCCTAATCATAATAGTGCAGGAGGAACACCAAGGGGAGTAACATTTTCAAATGGAAGTATAGTTACTGGTCAAAATGAATTAACAGATGATGTTATAGGATTTACTGATGATAATGTACTCATGTTACTACACGATGTAACTGCCAGTGAAGCGCAAAGTTATGGAATAAGAGATGCTGTATCAATGGGACCTTTTTTAATAATTAATGGAAAATCAGCATTTATCAGTGGAAATGGTGGCTGGGGTAGAGCAGCAAGAACAGCAATAGGCCAAAGAGAAGATGGAATTGTATTATTTTTAGTAGTCGATTCCAATGAACTTAGAACTGGTGGAGCTGATATGTCAGATTTAACTCAAATTATGGAAAATTATGGAGCAGTAAATGCTGCTAATCTTGATGGTGGAACATCAAGTGTAATAGTTGAAAATTATGAAATTATAAATGATCCAATAGACAGTGATTTAAAACATCAAACTAGGCCTATAGCAACAATGTTTTATTTAAAATAAAAAACCCCATTTCTTATCTCCAAGAAATGGGGTTCATATTATAAAATAGGTTTTTAGTTTCCAATAAATTCATAATAAATAGATGTATTAAAATTATGCTCCTCTAAATTATTCTCACCTTTATCATTTTCAATTAATTCTTCAGAAGATATTAAAAAATAATCATGTAATAAATAATCTTTATCGCTATTCTCATCAATAGGGTCATCCCAAGTTAAATCTAAATGTTTCCATGTATTATCGATATAAACTGCATTCCATATATGTCCAGTTGAAGAATAACTTATTTCTTCAGGGGTAGTAGCGATTTTAAAATTATTAATATTAAGCTTATCTAAAAATATTGCCATTAAATCGGTATACCCATTACAAGTTGCAAATTTATCAAACAAAGGCCCATAAGCAAGATGAGATAAATAAGGGCTCTCTTCATTTTTGTTAATTAAAATATCATACTTAGAATTATTAATTATATAATCATGAATGGTAAGTATCTTGTCAGTATCATTTAATGAATTTATATCAAGATCAAAAATTATTTTATCTACTTCAGCATCTATTTTATTAATCTGTTCTTCATTGTATAAAAATTCAATAAAAAAGGTAACTTCCCCAGCTTCAGAAACAGTAACTTTAATATTAGTAAAGCTATTATATGGATGCACAAAATTATTAATATGTGTTAATATTTGACTACTACTGCTTATATTTTCCATATCTAGTTTACAATCAATATATTCAGGAGGACAATAAAAAGTTGCCTGATCCCATCCATTATTAATAGTTGTATAAAGTATATTCATTAAATCTTGATTAGAGTAAGGAATAAATGAATCAGTATTTTGCACATATTCATAATCATGATGTTTTTTATAAATACTAATCTCTGTAGGTAAAACGGGTTCATTAATCATAAAAAAACTTGTCAAGGAATTAACAATTGTATTTAAAAAAACTACCGTTAAAATTATTAATATAGCAGACGTTAATGGAATTATTATTTTTTTCATGACTATCACCAAATATATAATATCAAAAATAAGAATATCTTACAATTATAACAATAGTATTTATAAATTTATTTACATAAAATCAAAATAAAAAACCAATTATTTTTGGTTTTAGTTATTCATATTTTTTACTTTTTCATTTAATCTTGATTTTTGACGAGCTCCGGTATTTTTTGATATTAAACCTTTTGAAACCGCTTTATCAGTATATTTTTGTAAATCTTTCAATAAGCTAGCTGCTTTTTCGCTATCTTTAGCTACGATAGATTTTTCTAAGTTCTTAATTAAGTTATGAACTCTAGCTTTAGCTTCGTGATTGTTTTTAGTTTTTTTCTCAATAACTTTTATAGCTTTTTTAGAACTTTTTATATTAGCCATACTATATCTCCTTCCTTCGTGTCAATTAATTTTATCAAATAATTAAACAATTTTCAAGTAAAACAGTAAAAATGACATAAATTTTAAGTTAAATTAAGTATAATTTGATAAATGAGGGTATATGAAAAGAAGATTTAATACTAAAAAAAGGCGAAAGTTTATTTCTAAATATATATTTATGTTATTTTTATTTATTATAACTTTTACTTCGGTAGTATCATTATTATTAAGTACATTTGAGTTAGATTTAAATAATGAAAAAATTGTTAACTATATACTTAATAAAGAGGATAAAGAACTAAATTTAGAAAAATTAAATTCTAAGGAATTTTTTTTGAAATATGCTTTTGATTATGATGTAAGTTCAGTAGTTCCAGTTATAGAAGAAAATGATTCTTTAATAGAAGCAGAAATAAATATTGATCCGTTAGTATATATTTATAATACTCATACAACAGAGCAATATAGTTATGAAAGTTTTGAGGCATTTAATATAAATCCAACAGTAGTTACAGCATCTTATATTTTATCAGAGTACCTCAAAGACGAAGAAATATACTCAGTAGTTGAAACTCTGAACCCAGTTGATATATTAAGAGAAAATAGTTGGTCTTATTCAAAGAGTTATGATGCATCTCGTTATTTGATTACTGATGCAATTACCAAATATCCGACAATTAATTATTATATAGATATTCACAGAGATTCGGCAAATTATGATATCACAACTACTTATATAAATGATAAAACTTGTGCAAGATTTATGTTTATAGTTGGTGAGGATAATCCTGCTTATGAATCTAATTTAATCTTATCTAATTTAATTAATGATGAACTAAATTTAATACATCCAGGTTTTACAAGAGGTGTAGTTGGTAAAAGTGGAACAAACGTAAATGGGGTTTATAATCAAGATTTACATCAAAACGCAATTCTAATCGAAGTGGGAGGTCAGTATAACAGTATAGAAGAAGTCAATTGTTCATTAGTTTATTTAGCAGAAGTTTTAAGAAAGGTTATAAATGGAAACTAGAAAGAAAAAAAATTATTTTTTAGTACTGGTAAATATATTATTTGTTATGTTTATATTTATATATGTTATTGGCGAAACTGGATATCATGAGGCTCGCATACAAAATGAAACCGTACTAACAGAAGAAGCTATAAAGCAGTTTGAACAAGATGTATTAGAAGGTAAGGAAGTTGATTTAGAAAAATATGTAAAAAAAGAGACAGTTGATTACTCAAATGCCTTTACGAATATTGGAGAAAAATTAAATAATACAGTTCTAATAATTATAAATGATGGAGCTGGAGAAATAGTAAATATTTTTAAGTATTTATTTTCTTAACCTAACAATATAATACCGGTAAAAAGTCCGATTATACCAAAAATAGAGAAAAGAGTTAAATTTAATTTAAAATTATAATCAAATGGTTTTCTAAAATATATAACTAAACTAGCAATTAGAAAAAAACCATACATATAAAACGTATAAAAAGAAAGTAAAAACAAGTATAAAAATATAACTTCAGGCGCATTATTAGTTATAAATCTTGGAAGATTATCAAAGTTAAACAAAGCTATATGAAAAAGTAAGATTATTATTTCGAGTGCTATTAAAGTTATAAAGTTTTTTCTATTTCTATTTTTAAGAGTTTTTACTTGAAAAAAATAAAGTAATCCTATGCTTAAAATATAATAAATTAATATAATTATTAATTCTACCGAACTAGGCATATCAAATAAATTTAACAATAGTATCAACTTCTTTCAAAATAATTATAACATAAAATAATATAATATGTTATAATTAAATTCCACTGGAGGAAATTTAAATTATGATAAAAACAATATTAAATAAAAAACTATTTTTATATGCACTTACACTAAATTTACTTGTAACATCAACAGGATGTGGAAAAAGTAAATTAAATGAGGATTTAATTTATGAAGAAGAGGTAAAAACTACTGAAGAAATAACAGAAGTTATAGAAGATGAAAAAGAAAATGAAAATCAGATAATCCAGGAAGATGATGAAACAAAAATCTTAGAAGAGTTAAACATAAGAAAAGATAATATTATAAATGCGCTTAAAGATGGCTCAGAAGAATTTTTAAAAGCTGCAGAAGAAGATTTAATCTTTGTAATTGATTTTGTATCTGGAGATACAGAAATAAACGGAATCTATTTTAATGATTTAACCGATAAAGTAAAGCAAGAAGCAGGAAAGATTATTGAAACTATTACAAATACATATACAGAGGTTTCTAAAGATCCTATGCAAGCAATAGAAGATTTTGGATATTATTTATATGAAAAAGAAGAAGCTGTGAAAAATTGGGCAGGGGAATTTTATGAAGATAATGAAGAAAAATTTGAAGCAGTTAAAGATTTTGGAAAAGATACATATGAAGATATAACTGAAAATGCTAAAGACGCATGGGAAAGATTTAGGAATTAATTT
>CAYJEI010000002.1:0-43136 GCA_964369155.1 uncultured Muribaculaceae bacterium
AAGCAGCGCCTATAGTACAACCAGAACCAGTGATGCAACAAGCAGTGCCTATAGTGCAACCAGAACCAGTGATACAAGCAGCGTCAGTTCAAGAGCCGGTTTCTAACGAAACATTGCCACCACAATAGTAGTTAAAATTGTGTAAACTATATGTTTTTATAAGTAAAAATATAGTAAAATAATCACAAATCATGGAAATTTCAAGGAAATTAGGCAAATTCTATTGATTTATGATTTTATTTTTGATACATTTATTGTGTAAGAACAATATAAAAAATCTTACGACTTAGAAATGTACGGGAGGTATAAACATGTCTAAAACAGAATTAGTAGAAGTAGTTGCTAGTGAAGCTGGTCTTTCTAAAGTAGATGCTGCTAAAGCAGTAGATGCTATGATAGCTGGAATCACTGCTGGACTTAAAAAAGAAGGAAAAGTTGCATTAGTAGGATTCGGAACTTTCTCAGCTAAAACAAGAGCTGCAAGAGAAGGTATTAATCCACTTACTAAAGAACCACTTAAAATTCCTGCTAAAACAGTTGCTTCATTTAAAGCTGGAAGCAAATTAAAAGAAGCTTTAAACTAATATAAAATAGCATAAATTTATGCTGTTTTTTATTGTGATTTTATATAATATATGTTATTATGATATTAAGATAAAGGAGTACTTTTTATGAATATTATATTTAAATATAAAAAACAATTACTGTTAATTATTGGTGCACTTTTAATTATAACTTTTGGGCTTTCTTATGCATATTTTGGCGATCTAATTGGTCCAGGAGCAACAACTAACGTTAATATAGCTTCCGATGAACAAACATCGCTTACCTTTACTAAAGGAGATGATATCAGTTTTAGAGTCAATCCAAACACGCTTCCAGAAGGTGGCAATAATTTAACATCAAGCACAATTTCTAGTGCAAAACTTATAGCGGGAGATCATGAAACTGGAGCAGTTACTGAAAACTATAATGTATATTTTCAAATTAAAAATAATACATTTATATACACATCACCAACTAATGAAGCCGAAATACTTTTAAGTATAACTGATCCAACAGGAGCAAAAGTAGTGATTAGTGGTTTAACAGAGAAAACTAGTGGTGGAGTAACTGGTTATGATATAACTACATTTAATGGATTACTACAAATAAAAGAACTTGAAGAAATTACTACAGAAACTACTATTACTGAAGAGTGGACTGCTACAATTACCTTTGCAAATTTACCAACTGATCAAAAAGATAATATGAGTAAATCATTAGAAGCTACATTTGTTCTACAAAAAGAAGGACTTACCAGTGCAGAAATAATACTTGGCCATAATGGTGGTAAAGATTTTATTGAAGCTAAAACAGAGCCGGATTTTACTCAAATAGCTGATACAAACGAAGGAATGTTTGCAACAACGGATACATATGGAACGGCATACTACTATAGAGGTGCAGTAGATAATAATTGGTTATATTTTAATGGGATATACTGGAGGATAGTAAGCATAGCTGGAAATGGTTCAATAAAACTGCTTTATAGCGGAACAACAGCACCAATAGAAAGTGAAGCAGTAGTTATGACTGGCGAAAAAACAACTATTGGAGAAGAAAAATTTAATACAGATCCACTAGATAATGCCTCTGTAGGTTACATGTACACACTTGGAGAAAGACAAGGATTAAGTGAATCTAGCATAATAAAAACAACATTAGAAACTTGGTATACTACTAATATGGGTGAAGTAGATTCTCAAATAGCAGATAATGTATTTTGTTATGATAGAAGTTTGGCACAAGCCGGATTTCAATCTGCAAATTACGGATCAGAAAATGGTAGTTATACAGGAACCGGAATTGGAACAAGTCTAACACTATATGGAGTAGTAGAAAGAATAACAGCTTCTTCAAGTGATTTTATCAGAGGTGGAACTGGTCCATCTCTGATGTGTCCAAATAAAAACGATTCATATACTGTTAATGATATTATAAATGGAAATGGATCACTTTCAAATAAAGTAGGATTACTCACTACTGATGAAGTAGTAATGGCAAGCATAATAAATGGTTACCCGAATACTAGTAATTATTTGTATACAAATGATCGTTATTGGTTGGGGTCTCCCTTCGGATTTTCTGCAAGCATGGTAGCTTTTACATGGATAGTGAATGATAGAGATTTGTATATTGAGGTTCCTGCTAGTGGTAATATTGGAATTAGACCCGTAATTTATCTATCACCAGAAGTTAACATAACAGGAACTGGTCATTGGAATGATCCATATCAAGTATCTTAAAGTAAAATACTTGATAATTTAATAAAATAATTTATAATATATATATATATATGAAAGAGAGGTGTAGCCAGTGTAGTGCTGGTGACTGAAGTTGGAAATAAAAAATAAAAATATGTTTAAAACTAGAAAAAATTTAATTATACATATAGTAGTATTTATACTTGTTATAATTGGATTTGTTTATTTAGGAACTTTAAATTTTAATGAAAATTTGGAACAAAATGAAATTTTTATTAGTGAATTTGACAGAGTACCTCTTGAAAACATTTATGAGTATAATAATGCTAGAGAAGTATTAGCTGCTTTAGATGATACTGCAGTAATACTTCTTGGTAGTAAACTCAATCCATGGACAGAAGACAGTGCAATACTTTTAAATGAAGTAGCACTTGAAAATGGTATAGACAAAATATTGTATTATGATTTTTTTGAAGATAGAAATATAAATAACGGAAATTATGAGCTTTTAGTAGAAAAATTAAGTGATTATTTATATACACTTGATAATGATACTCAAGATCTTTTAGCGCCAACAATTATTTTTGTTAAAAATGGTGATATAATTTATTATAATGATGAAACTGGTTATGTTAGAGGTAATATAGAACCAGAAAAATACTGGACTGAGTCAAAAAAATTAGAATATAAAGCTAATCTATCAGCTGGTATAAAAGCTTACTTGGAGGAATAAATGGATACATTTAAAAATAAAGCAGCATTTATCATGTTTGTTGTGATACTGCTAATATTTATCGTGGGCGGTTACTTTGGAATGAACTATTTTATTAATATGGAAGATAGTGAAAATGACATCGAGCAAAATATAGTTGAGTCTGTTGATTATCGAATTGATAAAACTAAAGATTATATCTATTTAACAGATACTGATATAATTGTAAGTGGTATGAATATCACTTTTGCTAAGATAAATATAAATCTAAGTAGTGCTAAAGATCTAGAAGAAAGAATCAATAATGAAGTTAATTCATTTTCAAGTACTGTGGTTAAAAGTGATACTGTAGAAATACCAGAAGAAACTGTTACATTTCCAAATCCAGAAGGAGTATATAGTGTAAGTTATAAAGATTATGAGATTATTGAATTTGATAGCTATATTACACTTATAGATAAAAATTTTGATTACAATATAATAAATTATAGTACAGCTACTGGTCTTGAAGTTAATATATTTGATAAAAATACTGGTAATCTAGTAAATGAATCTGAAATATTAAATTTAAAAGGAAATACATTAGAAAATGTTAAAGAAGCTGTGAAGTCGAAACTAAATACATTAAACATTGATGGAGCTGGAATAAATATAGATGAAACTATAAATAATTTTGACTATGGAGTATACTTAAATAAAATAGGTGATTTAGAAGTAATTTACTTAGTAAAGTCGACAAATCAAAATTATTATGATACACTAGTTATTAATTAAAAAAGGAGAAAAAATGTATAACGAAGAAGAAAAATTTAAAAAAGCAATATTAAACATGAAAGATAAACTTGATACTTTAAGAGCAGGCAGAGCTAACCCTTCAATATTAAGTGGAATAATGGTTATTTGTTATGGTGCTCCAACACCAGTTCAAAGTGTTGCAAATATTACTGTTTCTGACGCAAGAACTATATTTGTAAAACCTTTTGATAAAAGTATTTTAAAAGATATCGAAAGAGCTATAATTGAAGCTAACATTGGTATTACACCTAATAACAACGGAGATGCAATAATATTAACTATTCCAGAACTTACTGAAGATAGACGAAGAGAATATGTTAAGCAAGCAAAAGCTATGGGTGAAGAAGGAAAAGTAGCTATTAGAAATATAAGACAAGAAGTAAAAGATATGATTTTAAAAGATGAATATCCTGAAGATGATGAAAAGAGACTTCTTGAAGATTTACAAAATTCTGTTAACAAATATAACAAAGTTGTTGATGAAGAAATTAGTTTAAAAGAAAAAGAACTTATGGCTGTATAAGTTTTTTTCTATAATTGACACAAATTAGGGAGGTATATATTAATGATGATTAAATTGATAAAGAAAATAAAAAATGTATTTCTAAAAGATACAATAACTGACAAACAAAGAATAAAAAATTTTATTTTAAAACTAGAACACAGCAAAGATTTAGCTGAAATTAATATAGACAATAATATTGAAAAATTTGGTTACGAGTGCACATTATACAAGATATTCATAAGTAATAGTATAATGTCTAAAATAGATGAATTAAAATACGTTAAGGATATTGTTGAAGAGTTTAATAAAAGAGATAAACAAGTAAATAAGCTTAAAAAAGATATGACAAAAACACACAAAAAGCTTAAGGGTGAAAATAATAAAGATATTATAGCAAAAAATCAATTGATGTTAGATATATGTAATAATAGCTTAAGTGAGTTAAAAGAATCAATAGAAATATATATAACAGTCTATGAAAAATTTTTAGCAAATAACATCACAGAAGATTCACTAAATAAATTATTAAAATTTATAATGTTTAGTGATGAACATGAAATAAACAATAAGCATATCAATACATACAAAAATATACCGAATTTGACTAATGAAGAGTTAGAAACATTTGATAAATTTGCTAGTGAATATAATGAAATTATTAAGCAAAAAGAAATATTAAAAAAGCAAAGTTTAAATGAAACAAATGTAGTAAAAGTTGAATATAAATTAAGTGCCAATAATAAAAAAGAAAATATTACAACTACAGATAAAAAGTACATTATTAATATTGACGAAGAAGAACAATTAAGGGATTTATACATTGAAAATAAAAGAAGTAAAATAATATTTGATAATTTTTTGAATATGAATAAATTTGATGATATAAAAATTTTGTTTCCAAAATTTACCGATAATGACTATTTCTCTACGAAACAAGATATAATAAGTCTGCTTGATAATCACATTGAAGAAATTAATAATTTACTTGCACTAGATGACGAGAATGAGTCACTTATCTGTACTGCTGAAATATTTGAGCAATATATGGACGAAGTTTGTGAATATTTTGAAAAGCAAGAATTGGTTGTTGATAGTAATACAAATGAAGTAAATAATAATGTTAATATTTTTTGTTCAGTTTCTCAAAGTGGAAAAAATTACATTTTAGATGATTTTGATAACATAGAAAAAGAAAAAAGAGAAGATGTGCAAATTCTTTTAGATAAACTCAAAAACAAAATATTTACACATAATATTGCAAAACAAAGAAAATTATTTTTAAATAATCAAAATGGGGGAATATTTGAATTAAAAAAATTTGGTATCAGATTAATATATAAAGATTTAGGAAATGATAATTTTTATATATTTATGATTTTCAGAAAAAATAATAATAATATTAATGAACATTCTAAAACAATTAATAACAGAATTACACAGTGTATGCCACACCTTAGAGAAATTCAGCAAAACATAGAAAATGAGGAATATGTTAATTTTGAGTTACAAAGAAGTGCTGAAGTTTTTAAAATTATAAACGAAAAAAATAATAAAAAATGAAAGAGATGAGGGATTTAGATGTTTAAAGATTTAAAAGTTATATTTATGGGTACTCCTGATTTTGCAATGCCTACACTTAAAATGCTGTATGCAGAAACTAATGTTATATTAGTTGTTTGTCAGCCAGATAAAGAAGTAGGAAGAAAAAAAGAACTTAAAGCACCCATAACAAAAGAGTTTGCTTTAGAAAAAGGAATTGATATTTTTCAACCAATAAAAATAAGAAGTGATTTTAAACTTATAGAAGATTTAAAACCAGATTTAATAGTGACAGCAGCTTATGGTCAGATTGTTCCAAAAGAAGTATTAAATGCAGCAAGACTAGGATGTCTTAATATTCATGGATCACTTTTACCTAAATATAGAGGAGCAGCCCCTATTCAGTGGAGTATCTTAAATGGAGATAAAGAAGCAGGAATTACTTTAATGTATATGGATGAAAAGATGGATACTGGAGATATGATTGATAAAGCTAGTATTAATATTGAAACAGAAGATAATGTTAAAACTCTTTATGATAAACTAAGTGTATTAGGTGCAGATCTTTTAAAAAACAATTTAGAAAGTATAAAAAATGGCACTAATAACAGAGTTGCTCAAGAAGAAACAGAGGCGAGCTATGCCAGAATGCTAACTCGCGAGGATGAGTTATTGGATTTTAATGAAAGTGTTTTAAAAAATTTCAATAAAATTAGAGGAATGTATCCTAATGCTTATACAATAATAAATGGAGACATTTTAAAAATTATAAGTGCTAGTTATAAAAAGTGTGACATTAAAGAAAGCAATATTATATGTGAAGTTAGTAAAGATATACTAGGGATAAGTGCTGCAGATGGTATAATTTATCCAAAACAAGTTAAACCTTTTGGAAAAAAAGAAATGGATATAAAAAGTTATTTAAATGGCATAGATAAAAATAAACTCTTAAAGGCTAATGTAGGTATATGATATGGCTAATATAGTATTTGTAAATTTAATAACTACAATTAGAGTTATTGGCATTATATTTTTATATCCAGTATACATAAATTATGGAGGAAGCAGTGCAGCGCTTTTAGCATTTTTTTGCTATTTATCTGACGCTCTTGACGGATATTTAGCAAGGAGATTATATGCTTCAACATTTTTTGGTAGTTTATATGATACATTAGCAGATAAAGCACTTAACTTAATAAGTTTTATTATACTTTTTGATATCACATATTTAGTAGTAATACCACTGATATTTGAAATATTAATTATTATAATAAATATACTAAGATATAGTGCTAATCAAAATGTTAGAGTTAAATTAATAGGAAGAATAAAAATGATTATTCTTAGTTTAACAGTGGTACTTGCATTTTTGTTAAGTGACATTTATAATTTTGAAAGCATACACTCATTTGCATATCTATTTTCAATATTAATAATCTTTGAAATTATTGCATTTGGTAGTTATTTAAAACACTTCGTTATTAATGATAAAAATTTTAAAGGAAAATCTAAACTAACAGTAGATAAAAAATGGTTTGACAATGAGTATTTTGAAAAGAATAAAGACGGAAGTTATAAAAATTTAGATTAAGGCGGTTTATGGAAACAACAGAAAAATTAAAAAAATCTATTGAGTATTATGATGAGTTATATAATACTAATAGTTATGATTATAATATCTTTATAACATATATACAATTATTAAAACTAGATATTAAAAATTATCATTTAATAAAAGAAATTATTGAAGATAGATTTGAAAAATATATGAATAATACTTTAGCTGTTGAAGAAAAAAATATTTATGTTCAGTTATATAAAAATATATTTTTTATGTATGCAGATGTTTGTTTATCATTAGGTTATTACAGTGAAGCACAAAAAATTCTTCTAGATATAAAGAAAGTACATAGTAGTGCCAATTATCAACTATTACTTCATTATGTAGAAACACAAAACTATGAAGGATTTTATGAAAATGTACCTAGTAATATAAATAAATTTACAAGTGCAGTAATAGTAAATTGTGAAAAACAAAGAGGAAATTACAAGGAAGCACTTGACTATTCTACAAAAAATTTTGAAGGAAATGGAAAAAATATTTTATCTCATTTAGAGCTTTTTATAAAAATGGATGATATGAATAATTTTAAGATAATTTATGATAAATATAAAAAATATTTGTTACATTTTCAAGTATTAGAATTATATAATTACTATGAAAAAAGAATTAGTGGCTTTTTTGAAAAATATGATTTTGATAAAGGATATTTAAAAGTGAAAAACAAACTTACTAGATTAGGTTTAGTGCATCCAGAAGTACATTTAAATCAAAATTATGATTTAAAAAACCTTTTTTATGAGTTTGAAAACATTGTAAAAGATAAAAATTTAAGACCATATAAAAGTAATACTAAAGACCATTACCATCTTACACATGATGATTTTATTGGAACTGTTATGGGATATCCAACTAAGCATATATGCATAATTACTGAAATGAACAAACCAAGCAATATCATAATGATATCACCAACTTTGTCTCATAAATTACTAAAAGTAGATGATGTGGCATATAAATTAGAAAGAGTACTAGATACTAAACGTAATAATAAATTTAAATAATTAAAGATTTGTAGACAAATCTTTTTTATTTTGATAAACTTAAAGTGGTGATAATATGGAATTTGTATGTAGTGATCCAGGTGTGCTGCAAGGTATATATGCGGTTAAAAGTATTCTTCAAATAGTATTTATAATTGCACCTATAATATTAGTTGTTAGAATTTCAATAGATATATTTAAAGAAGTTATAAATAATGGTGAAAATCTAGGTAAAACAATAAAGGAATCTTCTATGAGATTTATTGCACTTGCAATAATGTTTTTATTTATTCCACTTTATAGTGGTATTTTAGAATTTGCTAGTGTAAATACAGCAGCATATTCTGATTGTTTAAAAAATTCTAATCCAGAAACTATAGCTATTTTAGAGCAATCAACTAGTTTGCTTGATGCTATTACAGCAGTTTCTTATGCAGAAAGAAGTTATTCTAAATCAGATTACGATGAAGCAAATTATTTAGTTGAAGGTTTATCAGATAGTGATAAAAAAAGTGATTTACAAAAAAGATTACAGAGTGTTTTAATCCAAATAAATAAAATGGCAAATCAAGAAGAGTATTATTGGATAATTCCAAGTAATGAAGTATTAAATTCAGTAGGTGAAGTAAGTGCAAGTAAAAGTACTAATACAACGTACGATCCGATGGCATCTGTAATTTATAATGAAGAACTTGGAAACCCAGTTAAAGCTAGTAATTTTACATATATGAGTGATGTAAACGGAGATGATTTAGGAGTATGGCCAATAAATTACAATGAAATACCCATGAGTGTAAGTGTAGAAAAGACTTATCCTGCAAGTACAAGTTATAATGGAAAATCATTTTCAAGCTCTGCAGTAGGGGAATTTATATGGCCACTAAATTTAGAAGAACCTCAGACTTGGTCTGGAAGTTATGAGCATAACGGAATAGATATCATAGATCATTTTGGTACTCCAATTTATGCTCCAGTAAGTGGAACTTTAATATATTCAGAGTATGGACATACCAAAAATGATGGAGCAGATGAAAATCCTTACTCAATGAAAATAAAACTTAATGAAACAATAACCATAGATGGAATTAATGTATCATATATATTTTTAACTCATTTTTCAGGATTAATGTATAATTGTGCAGATGAAAGTGATTGCAGCAGAGAAATAAAACAAGGTGAACTTATTGGGTTTACTGGTAATGCAGCAGGTAGTGCAGATGAGCTTGGATGGGCTCCTCATCTCCATATGACATTTTGTTCAAGTGTAGCATGTAGCAGCGGAGTAACTACTGCCGATATTAAAGATATGTATCAAATAAATGCAGGGGAATCAAGAGGTGCTGGAAAATGATGAATGATAAGAAAAAATATTTCATAATCATAGGAATATTAATTTCCTTAGTAGTTATTATATTTATAATAAATGCATTTAGAAAGCAAGATGTTGAGCATCAATTAATAGCAGACCAGGTAGTAGAGTTTTATACTTCTGCGATATATGATGATACAGTTTATAATAATGCTGAGAGAAAAGCTTTAGACGATCTTTTATCAACTTTAACTCATCAAAATGAAAAAATAGATTTAAGTAAATATTTAATTGAAGAAGATTTGTATAGAACAAGTAAAAGTAATAGTAATTTCGTATTCGAAGAAAATGGTAAATGTTATATATATTATGATGATTTAGTATTTCCGGAAACTGAAAATCAGTATAACAATGGTTATTCTAACGCTGCTAGTGGCGATAATGCAGCAGTAGTAATATGCAATGGTTATGAGATATATGTTTTTGAAAATGATTTTATTCCTTACGAAGAAGTAAAAGATGATGAAAAACACAGTTATCAATATTTAACTAAAACAATTGATTCAACTATTGAAAAGTATTATTATGCTTCAACTACTGTAAATTATTATATTGAAGTAACTTTCCATATAGATAATAAAGACGTATATAATATTGAAGTAAATGCAATAAATATTGAAGATATACCAGTTGACGAAAAACATGATTAATTCATGTTTTTTAATTGATAAAATAAAAAAAATATGTTAAGCTGAATATATATTAAGGAGACTAGGTTATGAAAAATATTGTAAAATACAAACATTATTTATTAATTGTAATAGGAGCTCTTCTAGTTGTTACATTTTCAATTTCTTATGCATATTTTGATGATTTAATAGGAGAAAAAGCTGAAACAAATGTAAATATTACGGCAGATACGCCAACTTCTTTAACATTTACAAAAGGTGAGGATATATTACTAAATGTAAATCCAGTAACACTTGCTGAAGGCGGAACTAATGTCACAGGTTCTACAACGAGCTCTGCTACTTTATATGTAGGAGAATATGAAACTGGGGCAGTAACTGAAAACTATAATGTTTATTTTGAAATAAAGAATAATACATTTGTTTATACATCGCCTACTAATGAAGCTGAAATACTTTTAAGTATTACAGATCCAAATGGTACAAAAGTTACAATCAGTAGTTTAACAGAAAAAACAAGCGGTGGAGTAACTGGTTATGATATTACTACATTCAGTGGTATGCTAAAAGTTAAAGAACTTGAAGAAATAACTTCAGAGACAACTATTACTGAAGAGTGGACAGCAACTATAACTTTTGTAAATTTATCAACAGATCAAAAAGATAATATGAGTAAATCTTTAGAATCAAGTTTAATAGTTCAAAAAGAAAAATATACTAGTACAGATCTAATACTTGGACATAATGGTGGCAAAGATTTTATTGAAGCTAAAGCAGAACCTGATTTTACTCAAATAGCAGATACAAATGAAGGTATGTTTGCGACAACAGATACATATGGAACAGCATATTATTATAGAGGAGCAGTAGATAATAACTGGCTGTACTATAATGGAATATACTGGAGAATAGTAAGTATAGCAGGAAACGGCTCAATAAAGCTACTTTATAGTGGTACTACAGCGCCAACAGAGTCAGAAGCTGTAGTAATGACTGGAAGTGGAACAGAGATAGTTACAAATGAATTTAGCTCAAACTTCGATGATAATGCATACGTAGGATATATGTACACTATAGGTGAGAGACAGGGACTAGAAACAAGTAGTTTAGCAAAAATAAATTTAGAATCGTGGTATGCATTAAATATGATTAGTGTAGACTCACAAATAGATGACAATATATTTTGTTATGATAGAAGTCTAACAACAGGAGGTTTTCAATCTGAAATTATGGGTTATAATGGAAGTGGTTATACAGGAGATGGACTTGGAACTAATTTTACATTATATGGAGTAGCCGCAAGAATAACAGCGTCCAGTAGTATTTTGACAGCAGGAGGAAGTGGACCTAAATTATTATGTCCTAGCAAAGAAGATGCATATACAGTGGAGGATACAACAAACGGGAATGGAGCATTAGATTATAAAGTTGGTTTGATAACTGCAGATGAGGCAATAATGGCAGGTCTTACAATTTCAGAAAATAACACCATCAATTATTTATACACAAATAGAACTTACTCGACGGGATCCCCTTTTGCTTACATCAAAGATTTTTATGCCTATGTGTGGAATGTATCAGGTATTGGTAAAGTACACCAATATTCAGTCGTTACCCCATTGACTAAATTACGCCCTATAGTTTATCTTTCTTTAGATGTCGATATAACTGGTACTGGTACATGGAACGATCCATATAAAGTGGCTTAGACGAGTATAAATAAATTATTAGTTTAAGATGATTAAAACAAGTGATTTTTATTGCTTGTTTTTTTGTTTGAAGTTTGTGTAATTTGACATATTGTAATTAATATGATACAATTATTTGGTTGGTAAAAAAAGGGGAAAAATGAGTATAAAAAAACATATAATAAAATTCGAAAAAATAATTGAAAAAGAAATGAAATTAATGAATCTTGATGAAAGCGCTAGTTATACCGACAAGCAAAAAGCAAGAAAGGAAATTATTGAAAAATATTATAAGCATTACTCTAGCATGGGAAAAATTTCTGGAGAAATTGCCTTAGCAGGAGTTTTAGTAACAACTTGTCTTCTATTTAAATTAATAGGAACAGAGTTAAGTGATAGTGAACTTTATACCATGGTAGCTTCAATAGGAGTATCAAATTTATCAGCAATTTCTTTATATAATTATACAGAAAAATCAACGTGTGCAAATATGGAATTGATTTTTGCAAATGATTATATCAATAATTTAGAAAATGAAGAAAGAATTAGAAAATAAAAAACAATTTATAAGGGGGAAATAAAATGTTAAATAATTACAATAATCTATCAATGCTGGAATTACATAATAAAATAGAGGAATTAATAAAAGAAGAAGAATATTACGATCGTTTTTTAGGTGCTACAGGTGTAGGTGCTATAATTGGTGCAGGCTTTTTAATAAAAAATTTATGTAATTTATATGGATTAGATCTTAATGAATATACACTTAATATTATTTTAAGAACATATTTATATACTGGTATGATAGGCATATCAACGCTGTTTGCAATGAAGTGTGATAAAAAATTAGATAGTGTTGAGCGAGATATAGAAGAAATAGATGAATTAATAAGAATAAAAAAAGCTGATACTATAAAAAAATATGGTTTATAATAACAATTTTAAATAAATGACTTGGGTTATTTATTTTTTTTATGAAAATTTTGTGAAATTAGCAGTTATATATTGACAAGTGCTAGGCATACTATTATAATGATATTAGCACTTAGAAAGTTATGAGTGCTAAAAGGTGGTGAAACATGTGGATAAAAGAAGTGAAGAGCTTTTAAAGGAGATTGTTGAGATATATATTAAGACAGTTAAACCAGTAGGAAGTAAATCTCTTTGTACTAAACTAGGGCTATCGTCTGCAACAATACGTAATGAGATGAAAGTTTTAGAAAATTTGGGTTATATAGAAAAAAATCATATTTCTTCAGGTAGAATACCTTCGGAAAGAGGTTATAGATACTATGTAGAAAATCTAATGGTACCAGAAGATTTAACTGGAAAAGATGTTTTAAAATTACAAAAAATATTTTCAAATAACGATCTAGTTATAAGTGATACAATTACTCAGTGTATGGAAATAATTAGTGATTTAACTAATTATGCAAGTGTAGTACTTGGTAAAACCGCTGGTGATAATTTACTTCAAAAAGTTGATATTATTGCGCTTGATGAATCGCATATAGTAGCACTAGTATGTACGGATAAAGGAATAGTTGAAAATAAGAAGTTCAGCTTGCCAGAAGGTGCGTTTATAAGTGAAATTATAAAAGCTAGTGAAATTATAAATAAACTCTTAATAGGAACTCCGATAAATAGTGTGAGTGAAAGACTAGAGTTTGAAATTAAACCGATTATCATGAAAGAAATAAATCAGTATGAAGCAGTATATGGAATATTTTATAAAGCTTTTAATGATTTTGTTAATAGTAATTCAAGTATCCATGTGACAGGTAAATCTAAAATAATTAGTCAGCCTGAGTACCAAAGTGTAGATGAAATAAAAGAAATATCTACAAAACTTGAAAATGTAAGTGAACTTAAAAAGCTTTCCGATAAATCTAGTAGTGAAGACATTAAAATTTTTATTGGTGAAGAAAATAAACTAGATCCAAATCTTACTGTTGTTAAGAAAAAATATAAAGCAGGTGGAGAAGAAGGAACTATAGCAGTTATCGGACCTAAAAGAATGGATTATAAAAAAATAGTTAGTTTACTTAAATATGTGGATGATAATCTCGATGGAAAGGAAGATTAATCTTGGAAAAAGAAGTTAAAAAAGAAGAAAAAGTAAAAGCTAAGAAAAAAAATAATGCTGAACTTGAAAAACTTCAAAATGAATATAATCTCTTAAATGATAAATTTTTAAGAACATTTGCAGAAATGCAAAATATAAAAAGAAGAAGTGATGAAGAAATATCTAAAATAAGAAGGTATGAGGCTGAAGGTTTTATAATTAAACTTTTAGATATTGTTGATGACTTTGAAAGAGCTATTAGTGTTAAAAGTGAAAATGCAGATATAAAGAAATTTATGGATGGATTTGAAATGATTTATGCTGCTTTAGTTGGTATAATTCATGCTCAAGGGATAACAGAAATTAACTGTTTAAATGAAGTATTTAATCCCGAAGTAGCACAAGCTGTTTTAACTGAAAAAATAGAAGACAAAGAAGAAGGAATTGTTATAGATGTTCTTCAAAAAGGATATAATTATAACGGCAAAGTAATTAGACCAGCAATGGTTAAAGTAAGTGAGTAATTATGATTATAAATAAAAATGAATTAACACCTATTATTGATGCATTTGAAGTAGATGATGAAATTTATCCTATCTTAGCAGTACTATGGGATAAAGGGTATAAAACTAATTTTAGTTGTGCAGGTCATGATAGATTTAACAAGGCTTATACAATTAAAGTAACAGATGAGGAATACGAAAAATATAAAAATGAAAAAAATATTATATTAGTAAACAAGGAAGAAGGATTTAAAACAATTCTTGTAATACAGTTAATGACTGAAATATATATAATGTTTAAAGAAAATTATATGTTTGATAATATTCCAGAAGGATTTAGTGTTAAACGAATAGATCTAATCAGTTCAAATGAAAAGCATATGAAAATAGGCAAAGTAATTAATTTTTATGAGCAAAGTGATGAAGCTACAAATAGTGAGCTTCATACATCAAGAGAAAAACTGCTTACATGGGCAAAAAATTTGCCTAATATAAAAGAAAATGAAAGAAAGAGGAAAATAAAATATGAGTAAAATTATAGGAATAGATTTAGGTACAACTAACTCTTGCGTTAGTGTACGTGAAGGAAGCGATACAGTAGTAATTGCAAATGCTGAAGGTAATAGAACAACTCCATCAGTAGTAGGATTTAAAGGTGATGATGTTTTAATAGGTGAAACTGCTAAACGTCAAGCTGTAACAAATGTTAAAGGAACAGTATCTTCTATCAAAAGACATATGGGTACTGATTATAAAGTTGAAATTAATGGAAAAAAATATACTCCACAAGAAATTAGTGCTAAAATTTTAAGTAAACTTAAAGCTGATGCTGAGGCATACTTAGGAGAAAAAGTAACTAAAGCAGTTATTACTGTTCCAGCATACTTTAACGATGCTGAACGTCAAGCTACTAAAGATGCCGGTAAAATTGCTGGACTAGAAGTAGAAAGAATTATAAACGAGCCTACTGCGGCTGCACTTGCATATGGACTTGATAAACAAGATGATAGTCATACAGTACTTGTATACGATTTAGGAGGAGGAACGTTTGACGTATCTATTCTAGATCTAGGTGATGGTATTGTTGAAGTTAAATCTACAAGTGGTAATAATAAACTTGGTGGAGATGATTTTGATAATAAAATTTCTGACTATTTAGTAGATGAATTTAAAAAAGAACATGGAACTGATTTAAGTAAAGATGCTATGGCAATGCAAAGAATTAAAGATGCTGCTGAAAAAGCTAAAAAAGAGTTATCAAGTACTACTTCAACTCAAATTAGCTTACCATTCTTAACTCAAGTTGATGGTAACCCAGTTCATATGGATATTAATTTAACTAAAGCTAAATTTGAAAGTTTATGTAAAGATTTATTTGAAAAAACATTAGAGCCAGTTAGAAATGCTCTAAAAGATGCCAAAATGGATAAAAAAGATATTAATAAAGTTATTTTAGTTGGTGGTTCTACAAGAATTCCTTACATTCAAGAACTTGTTAAAAAAGAACTTGGGCAAGAACCTTCTAAAGGTGTAAATCCTGATGAAGTTGTTGCAATGGGTGCTGCTATTCAAGGTGGAGTTTTAACTGGTGAAGTTGATGATATCGTACTTTTAGATGTAACACCGTTATCACTTGGACTTGAAACACTTGGAAATGTTATGACAGTGCTTATTCCAAGAAATACAACTATACCAACAAGTAAGAGTCAAGTATTCTCAACTGCTGTAGATAATCAACCAGCTGTTGATATACATGTACTTCAAGGTGAAAGACCTATGGCTGCTGATAATAAAACACTTGGTAATTTCCAATTATCAAATATTTTACCAGCTAGACGTGGAGTACCTCAAATCGAAGTGACATTTGACATTGATGCTAATGGTATTGTTAATGTTAGAGCTAAAGATTTAGGAACTAATAAAGAACAATCAATTACAATTACTGCCTCTACTAATTTAAGTGAAGAAGAAATTGAAAAAATGATGAAAGAAGCTGAAGCTAATAAAGAAGCAGATGAAGCTAAAAAGAAAAATGCTGAAGTTAGAAATGAAGCAGATAGCGCCGTGTTTACTACTGAAAAAGCCTTAGAAGATTTAGGTGATAAAATTAGTGAAGATGAAAAAACTAGTGCTACTGAAAAAATAGAAGAAGTTAAAAAAGCTTTAGAAGGTGAAGATTATGAACTAATTAAAACTAAAGCTGAAGAACTTAATAAACTTGCTATGGATTTAGCTGCTAAAGTTTATGAAGAAGCTGCTAAAGCAAATGCTCCAGAAGGTGCTGAAGGAGAAGAAGTTTCAGAAACTAAAGCAGAAGATGGTGTAGAAGAAGCAAAATTTGAAGAAAAATAATAAAAGGTTCTTATAAAAGAACCTTTCTACTGTGAAAGGGATTACTATGGAAAAACAAGTTGTAGAATTAAACGAACTTTTTGAAAGTGAGAAAGAATTTTTAGCAGAATGTACTAGAGTTAGTAAGTTCATGGAAAAAATAAAAAGGTATAAAAATCATGTACTTGACGATGAAAATAAATTATACGAAGTGCTTAAATTAGATGAAACTATAAGTATTTATCTTGAAAAACTTTATGTATATAGTAAGTTTTTAAGTGATTTAAACTTAGTAAGTACAAAAGATAGTAAAAATTTTGCTAAAGTTGTCTCCCTATATGTAAAATATGCATCGCTTGCTTCATATTTGATCCCCGAGCTTTTAGAAAAGGATTTCAAATTTGTTAAAAGTTATATTGATTTAAATGAAAAACTAGAAGTATATGAAAAAAGCCTTAAGAATATATATTTAAACAAACGTCATGTTTTAAGTAAGGATGCTGAAAATGTATTGTCAGTATTTACTGATAGTGCTAAAAGATATAATGATGCACTTACTAATCTACTTCATGTTGAAACAAAGTTTGATGAAGTAAATGGAGAAGATTTATCTGTTAATAATTTTGAGATGTTTATGATGAATAATGACAGAGATATCAGAAAAAAAGCTTTTATTACAATGTACGAAACTTTAGATAAAGTATCTTCTACAAGTGCTAGTTTGCTAGATGGTATTATTTCTCATAATAACAAAGTTAGTTTAGTTAAGAAGTACAAAAATGCTCTTGAAATGACTTTAGATAAAAATAATTTAGATTATGGTGTTTATGATAATTTAATAAAAAATGTTAAACTAAATTTGAATAGTTTTGATAAATATTGGAATCTTAGAAATAAATTAATGGGATTAAAAGAACTTAAACTTTATGATATTAGTGCTCCGCTTAGTGATGGTTTTGAAAAAGAATATAGTTTTGCAGAAGCTAGAGATTTAGTGCTTGCAACATGTCTTAATTATGGATCAGAGTATAGTGCAAAAGCTAATAAAATTTTTAGTGAAAATAGAATTGATGCTTTTCCTAAAAATAATAAAAAAGAAATAGCGTATACAACAAGTATTTATAGTGATAAATCATATGTGTTTTTAAATTATAAAAATACTTTCAAAGATGTTTCTACACTTGCACATGAAATGGGACATGCGGTTCATTTTGATTACTCAAAAGAAAATAATGAATTTGTAAATTATGAACCGTCTATATTTATTTTAGAAGTAGCATCTCAAGTAAATGAGTTACTATTAAATAAATATATGTATAAACTTGCGAAGAGCAAAGAGGAAAAGTTGATGCTTTTGGAGGATAGACTTAAAGATTTTGAGTTTGTTATCAGAAAAGCTACGATGTATGCAGAATTTGAAAAAATAATTCATGAAACTAATCAATCAGGAGTTATGCTTACAAGCGATTATTTAGATAATGAATATTTTAAATTATTAAAAAAATATTATAAAGATAATGTTGTAGATTTAGATATGGCAAAAAAAGATTGGATTAGAATGAGTGGTATGCTTGGTAAATATTATATATATCAGTATGCAACTGGATATATTGCAGCGCTTATTATCGCTGAAGATATTTGGGATAAAAATGATGATGCACTTGATAATTATTTCAAGTTTCTAAAACTTGGTAAAACTGTTAATCCTATTAAAGCTTTAAAACTTGTATCTGTTGATATAATGAATGCTAAATCATATAAAAAAGCTTTTAAAATTTTCGATAAAACAATTGATGAATTTGAAGAGTTATACTATAGTAAGGAAGAAAATTAAAAATGAATAAAAAAGATTATTATAAAACTTTAGGAGTCGATAAAAATGCAAGTGATGCAGAAATAAAATCTGCATTTAGAAAACTTGCAAAAGAATATCATCCTGATAAAAATAAAGAAGCAGGAGCCGAAGCTAAATTTAAAGAAATAGGTGAAGCGTATGCTGTGTTATCAGATCCTAAAAAGAAAGCTAATTATGATCAATTTGGTACAGCTGATGGTCCTACTGGATTTGGTGGTGGTCATGGAGGCTTTGATCCGGGAGATATAGATTTAGATTCTATTCTAAGAGATTTTTTCGGAGGAGGCTTTTCATCAAGTGGATTTGGTGGTTCTAGAAGAAGTTCAAACGGCGCTAGACGTGGAGCAGATATGAGAATTGCTATTGATTTAACTTTTGAAGAATCGGTTTATGGATGTGAAAAAGATATAAGGTTAACTCTTGATGATGATTGTGAAAAATGTAGTGGTAAAGGTGGGTTTGGTGAATCAACATGTAAAACTTGTGGTGGTCATGGTAAGGTTATAGCTGAGCAAGCAACACTTTTTGGAATGATGCAAACAGAAAAACTTTGCCCATCTTGTAAAGGTAAAGGTAAATCTTATGAAACTAGATGTAATTCTTGTAAAGGATCTGGTAGAATTTCTAAAGATAAGACTATAACAATAACAGTTCCAGAAGGAATTGATAATGGTCATGAACTTAGAATGAGTGGTAAAGGAGAAAAAGGTCATAATGGGGGACCAGCTGGAGATATTTATCTGCAGTTTAGAGTAAAAGAACACGCTATTTTTGAAAGAGAAGGTGATGATATTTACTTAGAAGTACCTATTACAGTTGCTCAAGCAGCACTAGGTATTAAAAAAGAAATACCTACAATACATGGGAATGTATATTTAGATATAGAAGCTGGAACACAAAATTACACAAAATTAAAACTAAAAGGAAAAGGTGTAAAAAACGTAAGAGGATCTCATAAAGGAGATATGTATGCAGTTATTAACGTAATAGTTCCTGAAAAACTTAGTAGAAAACAAAAAGATTTATTCAAAGAATTAGATAAAACTGATTTAGAAGATGAAAAAGTATTTAAAACTTTTGATAAATTTTTATAACAAGGAAATTCCTTGTTTTTAATTGACTTTATTTCTAATTATAAGTATACTTATGTTATGAGAAAAAGATTTAAAATACCACTTGCATTTATTACTTCTCTTCTTATGTTATGCATAGGTGTTTTTATAATTTACTATATATATTTAGAAGTATTAGTTCCCGGTAGTATCGAAGTAGATGCTCCTCTTTCAATCAACTATATTAATAATAAAACATTTAGTGAAGAGAATTATGAAAATATTAATTTTGATGTAACCAACAATGGAGTTGAAAGTGAATATTTTTTTATTTCATTTAATCAAGTTGAAACCAATTATGATGCCAAATATGTCCTTACATCGGATAAAGATTTCTCAACAGATGGTATAATAAAAAATGAGCAAATAACAGAATTTATTATAATTGAACCGGGAGAAACACATAGTTTTATTCTTAATATAACATATGAAAAAAATAAAATTTTAAGTGGAGAGATAGAAGTATCAAGAGAAGACGATATTAATGATACATTTAATGAAATAATTATATCTAATAATGAAGTTAAAGATAATTCAGTAACAACCATAGCTAGTCAAATTTCGACTTCAAATGAAGGATTAATAAAGAACATAAGTGATGAAGGTACTATTTATTATTTTAGAGGAAATGTGGTAAACAATTATGTGTCTTTTGCGGATGAATTATGGCGTATAGTACGTATAAATTCAGATGGTTCAGTTAAAATGATATTAAATGGAGAAATAGGTACAATGTATTCGTATTATACAAGTGCAACTAGTTATGAATATAATTCTTCAAATGTAAAAGATATTTTAGGTCAGTGGTATTCAACGCATTTAGAATATTATAGTGATTATATTTCAAATCATAGTTATTGTAATGACAATTCAGTAGTAGATTCATTAAATGGAACATTAGCGCCATACAATAGAGCAAATATTGACATGGTAGCATCATTTAGTTGTTTAGGAGAAAAGATAAATTTAAAAATAGGACTTTTAACAATTGATGAAGCTTTATTTGCTGGACTATCAAGCGTTGCTGAAAATAATTTAACATATTTAAATAATGATAATATAGTAAACGATTATTATTTAATGAGTGGTTCGTCAATAACTGAATTTGAATATAGACCGTTTATTATAACTCCAGAAGGAAAAATAAGTGAATCAACAGGAACATTGTTAAATGGAATTAGACCAGTAATTAATTTGTCTAAAAATATAACAGTAAGTGGAATAGGAACAATAGATAATCCATATATAGTAAGTGAGTGATTGTAAAGAATTGACAAGTATACTTGTAAACTTTTTACGTAGTACTTACTTTTTTTTATAAAAAATGTTAAAATATATTTGTAGGTGAGAAAATGCAATTATTAGACGATATAACAAGCTTTGTAAGTACTTTGACTTTTATAGATTTTGCTTTCTTTTTTGCAGTGATAGTACTTTTAGTACTTATAGTAACACTTATGTATTTTATAAAAGTAAACGAAGAAGTGCTTAAAAATAGTAGAGAGCCAGTTAAACCCAAAAGTGAACTGGAACTTATAAATGACGCAATAAAAAAAGATGCAGAAAGAGAAGCTGTAAGGTTTACTACTTTCGAAGAAGAGCAAGAAGAAAAAGCTATAATTAGTTATGATGAACTTGTTAAAAAAAGTAAAAATTATGATTTGAATTATATAGAAGAAAAGAAAATAGATGATTTAGTTGTTAAACAGGTTAATCTAGATGACATGCTTTCGAAAAAAGAAAGTAAGCAACCAATAATTGAGCCAATCAGAGTTATTAGTTATAAAAAAGAAGAAGAGTTCTTAAAAGCTCTTAAAAATTTACAATCAATATTAAGTTAGGGGGAAAATATGAAGTTTTATATTGAAACAATAGGATGTAAAGTTAATCTTTATGAATCAGAATTTGTTAAACAATCCCTTTTAAAAGAGGGTTTTTTTCAGTGTGGAAAAAATGAAAAAGCAGATGTTATCATACTAAATACATGCAGTGTTACAAATACAAGTGATAGTAAGTGTTTAAAAATAGCTAGAAGGTTAAAAAGAGAAAATGAAAAAGCTCTATTTGTAGTTTGTGGGTGTAGTACTCAAAATGATAAAAAAGCTTATGAATTAATGGATATAGATATAATATTAGGTAATAAAGACAAAGCTTTAATACCTAAATTAATTAAAAATTTAAAAAAAGATACAAAAAGTATAAACATAAGTGATCCTAATAAGTTTGAGTTTGAAAATATGTATATTGATACATTTGCTCAAACAAGGGCATATATAAAAATTCAAGATGGTTGTGAAAATTTTTGTTCTTACTGTGTTATACCATATGTTAGGGGAAGAGTAAGGTTTAAAGAATATAATAAAGTTATTAAAGAAGCTGAGGGTTTAGCTCTTAATAATTATAAAGAAATAGTACTAACTGGAATACATACAGGTTCGTATCCAAATTTACCTAATTTAATTAATGATATCAGTAAAATATCCGGAATTAAACGAATTAGAATTTCAAGTATTGAAATTACAGAGCTTAAAGAAGAATTTATGAATGTATTAAAAGATAATAAAGTGTTATGTGATCATTTACACATACCTCTACAAGCTGGTAGTGATAGTATTTTAAAAAGAATGAATAGAAAGTATGATACAAAAACATATGAAGCAATTATAAACAAAATCAGAAATATTAGACCTGGTATAAATATATCAACGGATGTGATTGTGGGGCATCCTTATGAAACTGATTTAAATTTTGAAGAAACAATTAATTTTTGTAAAAAAATTAAATTCTCAAAAATACATGTATTTCCATACTCTGATAGAAATGGAACACTAGCTAGTAAAATGGAAGAACATGTAAATCCTACAGTAATTAAAGACAGATCTAAAAAACTTATTGAAGTAAGTGAAATATTAGAAAAAGATTATATAAGAAAATTTTACGATGAAAAACATGATGTGTTAATTGAAGATATAAAAGATTCTTATAGTATAGGTCATACAAGTAATTTTCTTAAAATAAAATGTGACAAAAGTTTCAAAAGAAATGAATTTTATGAAATTAAATTAACAAAAGAAAACTGTCTGAAAAACTAAATCTAAAAAATGCCATAATTAACAAATAGTTTGGCATTTTTATTTGACAAAAATAACAAAATAGTTTAAAATGTTAACTGTGGTTAACTTTTAGGAGGATTTATGAATTCTACAATAAATTTATATTTAAAAACAATGTATTTGCTTGAAATTAATTTAGGTAAAATTAGAGTTACTGATGTGGCGTTAAAATTGGGTTTTACTAAATCTAGTGTATCAAAAATATTGAATAAATTAAAAAATGAGGGTTATATCATATACGAAAGTTATGGAAGTATATGTTTAACTGACAAAGCTATAAATTTAGCAAAAGAAGTACTATATAAAGAAGATATTTTAGAACTATTTTTAGTAGGTGTTTTAGATGTCCCTCTAGAAAAAGTGAAAAATGATATTGATGTCATCAGCAATCATTTATCCATTGAAACAAGAGATAATCTAAAAGAATACTTAAGAAAAAGTTTAAGAATAGATGATAAGGCATGTGGTACAAGTAAATCTTGCAAAATTTGTGAAATAAAAAAACTTAAAAATAAAGTTACAGCAAATAAAAAGTGGAAAAATATATTAGAGGAGGACAAAAATGTTGTTAGAACTTAAAGATATTTGTTTAGAAAAAGATGGAAAAAAAATTTTAGATAACATCAATTTAAAAATAGATTATAATAAATTTATTGCGATTACTGGTCCTAATGGAAGTGGTAAAAGTAGTTTAGCTAAAGTAATTATGGGGATAGTAAATCCTACGAGTGGAAAAATAATATATAATGGAATAGACATTACAGATATAGATGTCACTAATAGAGCAAACTTAGGTATTAGTTTTGCATTTCAACAACCAGTTAAATTCAAAGGTTTAACAGTGTATGATTTGTTAAGGTTTGCAGCTCCATTTTACCTTGATAAAGAAGACGCATCATTACTTCTTGAAAATGTTGGTTTAAATGCTGAAGAATACATAGACAGGGACTTAGACGAAAGTTTATCAGGAGGAGAGCATAAACGTATTGAGCTTGCAACAGTATTGCTAAAAGATAGTTTATTAACTATCTTCGATGAACCAGAAGCTGGAATTGATTTATGGAGTTTTAATGAGTTAATTGAACTTTTTGAAAATTATAAAAAACAAAATACTTCAACAGTTATCATATCTCACCAAGAAAAAATACTTAAAATAGCAGAAGAAATTATTTTAATTGAAAAAGGTAAGATAAAAAAAGTTGGAACATTTAGTGAGGTAACAAGTAATGAATAAATATTTAGAAAAATTATCTAAAGAGGAAGTTGACATACTTAAAAATATAACAGAAGTAGAAAATATTTCTAGTGGGGCATATAACATAAGACTTAATGGTAAACTTTTTACTAGAAGCGTAAGTGAAGATGTAAATATAAAACCTAAAGAAGATGTCGATGGAATTGATTTATATATTAAAGAAAATGCTGTAGATGCCAAAGCTTATATCCCAGTTATTGTAAGTGAAGGTAACATAAATGATAAAGTTTACAATGATTTTTATATAGGAGATAATGCAACTGTACATATATACGCTGGGTGTGGAGTTTACACTGAAGCGCACACTCACTCTGAGCATTCAGGTATTCATAGATTTTATATTGGAAAAAATTCAAAAGTAAAATATACTGAAAATCATTTTGGTCATGGCTCAGGAGATAATACTCTTAATCCTGTTACTGAAATATATATGGAAAATGGTAGTGACTTTGAAATGAATACAACTCAAATTCAAGGTGTAACATCTACTATTAGAGAAACAAAAGCTGTTTTGAAAGAAAATACTAAATTGGTAGTTAAAGAAAATATTAAAACACATGCTGAGCAATTTGCTAAAACTATTTTTAATGTTACTTTAGAAGGTCAAGAATCGAGTTGTCATGTAATATCAAGAGCTGTGGCAACAGATGATTCTGCACAAGAATTTTACTCAACATTAGTAGGTAATGCAAAATCATATGCCCATAGTGAGTGTGATGCCATACTTGAAGGTAACGGTGTAGCACTTGCTAAACCAACAGTTATAGCTAACAGTGCTGATGCAAGACTTATACATGAAGCAACTATAGGTAAAATAGCCGGAGATCAGTTAATTAAACTTATGACACTTGGTTTATCTGAAGAAGAAGCTGAGGCTGTCATTATAAATGGTTTTTTAAGATAGGAAAGTAATTTATTTTACTTTTTTTATTTTACTTAAAATGTTATAATTACTTAAAGAGGTTTTATGAAAACAATAACTGGAAAAATAAAAAAAATAATTTATCAAAATGAGGATAACGGCTATACTGTAGCTCTTTTTAAAGTTCAATCAAGTGATGTCCAAAATTTAAAAGATACAACTGTGCAAGTTATAGGGAATTTTTTTGATTTAAAATATGACTGTTTAATGGAAATAAATGGAGATTATGAACTAAATCAAAAATATAATCGTTACCAGTTTAGTTCAAAAAATTACTGTATGGTAATGCCGTCAACTGAAGATAAAATCTTAGAATTTTTAAAAAGCTCTTTTATAAATGGATGTGGGATAAAAACTGCTGAAGCAATAGTTGATATGTATGGCAAAGATACTTTAAATAAAATAAAAGATTATGAAAATATCTTAAAAGTTCCAGGTATGACTGAAAAAAAAGCTATGAAAATCCATGATTCAGTTATTAGTTATGATAAAACTAGTGACTTGATAATAAAACTTGAAAGTGCAGGTTTCAGTGTTGAAGAATCAGCTAGAATTATTAATAAATTTAAAGATAGAACGACAAAAATATTAGAAAATAGTTTTTACGATTTTAAAGAAGTAATAGATTTTAAAAAACTAGACCACTTATATCAATGTAAAAATGACAGTAATTCTAATGAACGAATTTATCATTGTACATTAGAAGCAATGGAAAATATAAGTTTTAGTGAAGGACATACGTATTATGATAAGGAATTAGTATTAAAATATCTTAGAAATATGTATAATGTTAATATTTTAGAAGAATCCTTTGACGATGTTATTAAAATATTATGTAAGGATGAAAAAGTAGTTAATTTAGATAATAAACTGTATTTGATGCAGTACTATGAAGCAGAAAAAACTGTAGCAACTAACTTAAAATTATTAAGTGATCGCAAAATAATAAAAATTAAAAAATTTGATGAAAAAATTATTGCATTAGAAAAAAGACTAGGGATAGATTATGATACTATTCAAGAAAGTGCAATAAAGGCTGCACTAAATAATTCTGTTACTATATTATCAGGGGGCCCTGGTACTGGTAAAACTACAATATTAAATGCAATACTTAAAATGTATCTAGAAGAAAATAAAGATGGGGCCGTGGATGTTGCCTTAATAGCACCAACAGGAAGAGCTAGTAAAAAAATGAGTATGTCTACAGGTTTATCAGCATCTACAATTCATAGTTATTTAAAATGGCATAAAGAAACAGATTCATTTTTATATGATGAATTTAATCACACTTCACATAAATTTATAGTTGTGGATGAAGCATCTATGATAGATATAAAACTATTTTCTGCACTTTTAAAAGCTATTAGAAAAGATGCTCAGCTTATATTAGTAGGAGATGCATTTCAGCTTCCATCGGTAAGTGCTGGTCGTGTTTTAAACGATCTTATTGAAAGTGATTTGTTTCAATTTGTATCATTAACAAAAATTTATAGACAAAGTGAAAATTCTTTTATACCTTATTTAGCAAAAGAAATAAAAAATGGTGAACTTGAAGAAGATTTTTTAAGTAAAAAAGATGATTATAATTTTATAAATTGTGATAAAAATAATTTAAGCAATATGATTAAAGAAGTAATATTAAATGCCAAAAGCAAAAAGATAAGCGAAGATAGCATACAAGTTTTAGCTCCAATGTATAAAGGAGAAAACGGCATTGATAATTTAAATTATTTTTTAAGGGAAGTATATAACCCTAGAAGTAATTCTAAAAAAGAAGTTGTATACAATGATATTACTTACAGGGAAAATGATAAAGTATTACAACTTATTAATGATCCAGATAATGATGTTTTTAATGGGGATATAGGTTACATCAAAAATATAAATTCCGGCATAAAAACTTTTATTGATATTGAGTTTGAAGATTCTCTTGTTACTATTGAGAAAAAAAGTCTTAAAAATATAAAACACGCATATGCAATTACAATTCATAAATCACAAGGTAGTGAATTTGAACATGTTATTATGCCAATTAGTAGTGAATATTATATGATGATGTTCAATAAATTGTTATATACAGGAGTATCTAGGGCAAAAAAATCTTTAGTTTTAATAGGTGATGTAAACGTATTTGCGAGGGGAGTTCAGAACAATAGAGCTGATTTTAGAAATACTTCTCTTAAAACATTTCTAAATAGTATATTTTTAGATAACTAGGTTATACTAGTACTGAGGTGTTGAAAGTGAATAAAAAAAATATGGTAATAGGTGGTCTTGCTCTTGGCATAATGGGTGGTGCTACAGTATATTTTATGGCAAATAAAAAAGCTAGAAGAAAAGCACAAAAATTTGCAAAAGTAGCTTATGAAGATGCTACAAATTATTTTGATAAAATGGATAACTAAGTTATCTTTTTTTTTATTTATTTTTATGATATACTTTTTATGGAGGACTTATGGGAGTTATTATTGCAATTGATGGTCCAGCAGGATCAGGAAAAGGAACTATAGCTAAGAATATAGCAAAAGAAAGAGGATTTTTATATGTTGATACAGGAGCACTATATAGATTAGTAGCGCTTAAATGTATAAAAGAAGATATTAATTATGAAGATTACGAAAGTATAAAAAAAATACTTAGTAATATAAAAACTACAGCAAAATCAGATCACGGAGTATTTAGAGTTTTTATGGACGGTGTAGAAGTTACTAAAGATATTAGAACTCCTGAGGTTGATAGTTATGTACCTCATATTGCAAAACTAGTTTTTGTTAGGGAAGAGGTATTAGCAATTCAAAATGGATTTGTTGAAAATCACAATATTGTAATTGAAGGAAGAGATATTTGTACGTGTGTATTTCCAAATGCTGAAGTAAAAATGTTTCTAGATGCATCAATAGAATCAAGGGCAAAAAGAAGATATAATCAAAATATTGAACTTGGTATTGAGTCAAATTATGATGAAATAAAAGAAAATTTAGAAGCTAGGAATAAAATGGATATCGAAAGAACGGTAGCGCCGCTTAAATGTGCTGCTGATGCATATTATATAGATTCTAGTGAATTATCTATTGAAGAGGTTATGAATAAAGTAAACAAGGAAATAGATAGCAAAATAGGGCATTTGTTTTATGGTGAAGGAAAAGTTAGTGAAACTTTAAATTATGATGCTCCAGTAGGGAGTTAGGTGAAAATGGAATTAGTAAACATAGCATTAAATAGTTTGGCACTACTTAGTGATAAACTTAAAAATGCAAACTTAGAAGCTAGTAATGCTTTTTTGGCAGGTGTATTAACAACAAAATTTGCGAATTACTATATGAATTTAGCAAAAGATATTAGTGAAAAAGGATCAAATTATTCACTTCTTATACCAGCTGAAGAGTTATTTCCTTTATATATTGATGATTATATTAAGGAATTAGAAAATGAACTAAGTGAAGATCAGGAAGCATATGAAAAATCAAATATTGGTATTCAAAAAAATGAATTAGAAGAAGATATAATATCACTTAGAAGTAAAATTGAAAAGTATATTATAACAAAAGAAAAAATATCAGAAGCTTTAGCAAATGAAAGAACTAATTAAAGATTATCTCTTATATTTAGCAAAAGAATTAAATTATTCTAACGAAACTATTAAATCATACAAAAGCGATTTAATTCAGTATGACAAATATAACAAAGATAAAAAAATAAATTTTTTAAAAATAACTAAAGAAGAAGTTAGAAATTATTTAAAATATTTAGATAATTTAAAACTTAGCAATAAAAGTATCGCTAGAAAAGTTACATCTCTTAGAATGTTTTATAATTTTTTAGTGGAAATAAAAGAAATAGATGATAATATTTTTAATACAGTTAGTAATCCCAAAATAGGCAAAAAATTACCTAATTATTTAAATTATGAAGAAATAGAGAATTTATTAAATAAATTAGATGTTACAACAGTATACGGATATAGAAATAGGCTCATATTAGAACTAGTATATTCTACTGGTATTAGGTTAAGTGAACTTTCTAAAATAAAAGTTAATGATATCAATTTATCTGATAAAACTCTTAAAGTAATGGGTAAAGGTTCAAAAGAAAGAATAGTATATTTTGGTAGGATAACTTTTAACTATTTGGAAAAATATTTATCTAATCAAAGAAAAATTTTGCTTAATAATAAACCAAATGATTACTTGTTTATTAATAAATTCGGAAATCGATTAAGTAAATCAGGCTTTGAAAAGATTATTAAATCATGCGCTAAAGAAGTATCTTTAAAACATAATATAAGTATGCATACATTAAGACACACGTTTGCTACTCATCTTCTTAATAATGGAGCAGATATAAAAACTGTTCAAGAACTATTGGGCCATGAGAGTTTAGCAACAACTGAAATATATACTCATGTTACAAGTGAAAGAATTAAAGAAGTATATTTAAAAACACATCCAAGAGAAAAATAATATAATATTAATTTAAAATATTATATTTTTTTTGATATAATATAAAAACAAGAAAGAAGGTTAATATGAGTGAAATAAAATGTCCAAGTTGTGGAGAAAAATTTAAGATAGATGAAAGTTTATATCAAGATATTGTTAGTCAAATAAAAAACAGTGAATTTGAAAAAGAAATGAAGATAAAACTTGAGAGTGAATTAAATATTGCTAAAATAAAATATGAACATGAATTAAGTGAAGTTAAGAATAAAAATAAAACAGAAGTAGAAAAGTTAAAATCTGAACTAAACATTCTAGAAATAAAAAGCGAGAGTGAACTCGAAAAAAAACTAAATAACTCAAAACTAGAAATAGAAAAGTTAAAATCATTAATAGAAAAAAAAGAAACAGAAAAAGATTTATTAGCAAGGGAAAGTGAATATAAACAAAAAGAAAGTTTAGCTGTAAAAGAAAATGAAATTAATAAATTAAAAAGCAGCATTGATTCTGCAAAACTAGATAGTGAGCTTAGATTAAAATCATTAAAAGAAACATATGATAGTAAGTTAAAAGAAAAAGAAGAAACTATTAATTTTTATAAAGATTTAAAAACTAAAATGAGTACGAAAATGTTAGGAGAAACATTGGAACAACACTGTGAAATTGAATTTAATAAACTAAGAGCTACAGGGTTTCAAAGTTCTTATTTTGAAAAAGATAATGATGCAAAGACAGGTAGTAAAGGTGATTTTATTTTTAGAGATTATTCTTCAGATGGAACAGAATATGTATCAATCATGTTTGAAATGAAAAACGAAATGGATACAACAAGTACGAAAAAGAAAAACGAAGATTTCTTAAAAGAACTGGATAAAGATAGAAATGAAAAAAATTGTGAATATGCAGTTTTGGTATCATTACTAGAATCTGATAATGAATACTATAATACTGGTATTGTGGACTGCTCACATAAATATCCAAAAATGTACGTTATAAGACCTCAATTTTTTATACCTTTAATAACCTTGATAAGAAATACATCTATAAATTCCCTAAAATATAAAACACAGCTTTCAGAACTTAAAAATCAAAATATAGATATATCAAATTTTGAACAAGATATGAATGATTTTAAGGAAAAGTTTGGAAAAAATTACAGACTTGCAAGTGATAAGTTTTTTACAGCAATTAAAGAAATAGATGAGACAATTAAACATTTAGAAAAAACTAAAGCTGCACTTTTATCTAGTGAAAATAATCTAAGACTAGCTAATGATAAAGCAGAAAGTTTAAGTTTAAAAAAATTAATAAAAAATAATCCAACTATGACAGCGAAATTTAACGAACTCCCATAATATTACTATTTTTTTACAAATTTTTAAAAATTTGTTTTTTTATTTGTAATATTTTATTTTTACATGTTATACTTAAATTAGGAGGTAATATTGATGTCAAAATACGTTTATGCTTTTAAAGAAGGAAATAAAGATATGAAAAATATCTTAGGAGGTAAAGGGGCTAATCTTGCCGAGATGACAAGTATTGGTTTGCCAGTACCACAAGGGTTTACAGTTACTACTGAAGCTTGTAATAAATATTATGCTGATGGAGAAAGTTTGAGTGATGAGGTTATCACACAAATAACTGAAAAATTAAGTGAATTAGAAAAAATAACTGAGAAAAAATTTGGTGATAAAGAAAAACCACTTTTAGTATCTGTTAGAAGTGGAGCTAGAGCAAGTATGCCTGGGATGATGGATACCGTTCTAAATCTGGGTTTGAATGATGAAGTAGCAGAAGGTTTTAGTAAAATTACAGAAAATGAAAGGTTTGTATACGATTCTTATAGAAGATTTATTCAAATGTTTGCGGATGTTGTAATGGGTTTTCCTAAATCATCATTTGAAAGATTATTTGATAAAATAAAAGATGAAAAAAATGTAACATGCGATACAGATCTTACTGCTGAAGATTTGAAAGAAGTAGTTAATATTTATAAAGGAGAGTATAAAAAACACGCAAAAAAAGACTTTCCAGAAAATCCAAGAGAACAACTTATTGAGGCTATTAAAGCTGTATTTAAATCTTGGAATAATGATAGAGCGATTACTTATAGAAAATTAAATGACATTCCAAGTGAGTGGGGCACAGCAGTTAATGTTCAGGAAATGGTATATGGTAATACTGGTGACACATCTGGTACTGGAGTTGCATTTACAAGGAACCCAGCAACTGGTGAAGCTAAGTTATATGGAGAATATTTAATAAATGCACAAGGTGAAGATGTTGTTGCAGGTATTAGAACACCACTAGATATATCCACTCTTAAAAAAACTATGCCAGAATGTTTTGATGAATTTGTTAAAATATGCGATACATTAGAAAATCACTACAAAGATATGCAAGACATGGAGTTTACGATTGAAAACGGTAAACTATTTATGTTACAAACGAGAAATGGTAAAAGAACAGCAGAAGCAGCACTAAGAATTGCTGTAGAGTTAGTTGAGGAAGGTAAAATAAACGAAGAAGAAGCAATCATGAAAGTTGAGCCAAGACTTTTAGATCAATTACTTCACCCGAATTTTGATCCAGAATCACTAGCAAATGGAAAGGTGATAACAACTGGTCTTGCAGCATCTCCAGGAGCAGCAACTGGTAAAATATATTTCACTGCAGAAGATGTGAAAAGTGCATCAGAAAATGGGGTAGAAAACATAATATTAGTTAGACTTGAAACTTCACCTGAAGATATTGAAGGAATGATTATCGCAGAAGGTATACTAACTGGTAGAGGTGGTATGACTAGTCACGCTGCAGTAGTAGCTAGAGGAATGGGAACTTGCTGTGTTTCAGGTTGTTCAGAACTGAAAATAGATGAAGAATCTAAAACAGTAAAAACTAAAGATGGAAAAGTTTATACTGAAGGTGATCATATTTCACTTGATGGATCAACTGGAAAAGTATATGATGGTGAAATTAAAACTATAGCTCCAAGTATATCAGGAAATTTCGAGAAATTCATGAGCTGGGTTGATAAAGTAAGAGTCTTAAAAGTTAGGGCAAATGCTGATAATGAAACAGACGCAACAACTGCAAGAAAATTCGGAGCAGAAGGAATCGGTTTATGTAGAACAGAACACATGTTTTTTGAGGCCGAAAGAATTTTTGAATTTAGAAAGATGATAACAGCAGATACTTTAGAAAAAAGAGAAGAAGCACTAGCTAAAATCTTACCGTATCAACAAGAAGATTTTGAAAAACTGTTTACAATAATGGATGGATATGGAGTAACAATTAGATATTTAGATCCACCATTACATGAATTTTTACCACATGAAGAAGAAGATATAAAAGAGCTTGCAAAAGCATTGGATATGAACTTTGAAGATTTAGCACACAGAGTTGAATCGTTAAAAGAGTTTAATCCTATGATGGGTCATCGTGGTTGTAGGCTAGGTGTTACATACCCAGAAATTGTAAAAATGCAGACTAAAGCAGTTATAATGGCAGCAATTAATGTAGGTAAAACTGGTAAAACAGTAGTTCCCGAAATAATGATTCCATTAATTGGTGATATCAATGAGCTTAAATTTATAAAAAATATAATTATTGAAACAATTGAAGAAATTTTTGCGAAAGAAAAAACAAAAGTTGATTATCAAATAGGAACAATGATTGAAATACCTAGAGCAGCGCTTACTGCAGATGAAATAGCGACTGAAGCAGAATTTTTCTCTTTTGGAACAAATGATTTAACACAAATGACTTACGGATTCTCAAGAGATGATGCTGGTAAATTTTTAAATGATTACTACGACAAAAAAATATTTGAAAATGATCCATTTGCAAAAATAGATCAAACTGGTGTAGGAAAACTTATGGAATTTGCAATAACAAAAGGAAAAGAATCAAGAGAAAATATAAAACTTGGAATATGCGGAGAACATGGTGGAGAGCCTACAAGTGTTGAATTCTGTCATAAACTTGGATTAAATTATGTATCTTGCTCACCGTTTAGAATTCCGATAGCTAGACTAGCAGCAGCACAAGCTGTACTTAATAATAAATAAAATTATATTTATAAAAAACAACATACAATAAAAAAATAGATTAAGATGGCACTACAGTAGTATATCTTAGTCTTTTTTTATTAAAAAAGCAAGATAAGCAATTGCATAGTTGGATAAAAAATATTTTATTAAAAGCATCATAATAAATATGTTATAATTATTCACGTGAGGAGAAATCAGATGAACGGAAATAGACTTATTGTACATACACTAATAGTGCAAGATGGAAAATATCTGGTGACAAAAAGATCAGCACATGAATCTACTTATCCTAATTATTGGGATATACCAGGAGGTTTAGTAAATATTGGAGAAATGCCTAGAGAAGCTTTAATTAGGGAAACAAGGGAAGAAGTTAATTTAAATATTGTTCCTACCAAAGTAATTCATGAGGATAGTAATTATGATTCTACAAAAGATATGATATTTATTAGATTAGTTTATTTATGTGAATTAACAAATACCTTAGATAACATTATCTTAGATGAAGAGGAGCATTCTGAATACAAATTAATAGAAAACATTAATGAATTAAGTGAAGAACTAGTATCGCCATTTTTAAATGATGTTTTTGAAAATCTATAATTATTAAAAAAGTTAAAACAAATTAATAGTTTTAACTTTTATTTTACATTACTAATAAATCACTTATGTCATCAATTTCAGCGTAATCACAATTAGTTATATTTCCAAATCCGTATTTAGCATATATAAATGGCAAATGATTATTTTTTGCAGAAAGCATATCACCACTAGTATCACCTATATATATAGTATTTGTAGGATTTAAATTATTTCTTTCCATTAATATTTTAATATTATGCGTTTTATTTTTTTTAGTGTTTCCTTCACATTCAAAATCTATAAAAATAGATTCTAAATTAAAATATTTTATAAAAGCTTCAATGTAGCCCTTTTGACAATTACTGACAATATACAGATTATTATATTTTTTCAATTCAGCTAATGTTTCTAATGTGTTCTTATATAAAATACCACCAATTTTTTTGATATGTGTTAACTCATTATTCATACAGTCTTCTAAAATTCTTTTCCCTTCGACCGAATTTCCAAAAACAATTTCGTTAATTTCATCAAAAGTTTTACCGAAACATTTTTCTAGAACGCATGCATCAATTAGTTCTTTATTTTCCTTAGCAAGAACTTCATTCCAGGCGCTTAAAACTGAATTTGTTGAATCCCAAAGTGTTCCATCTAAGTCAAAAATAAGATTAAAATTTTTCATATTACACTCTCCTTATATATATTTAAGTATATCAAAAAAAATAAAATATGAATATATTTTCATAATAATATGATATAATAATATTGAATTATATGGAGGAATTATGATAAATGTAGATTTTGCCCCTAACCAAGTTAATTTTTGGACAACTATTTATGAGAAAAAGATAATTGATACAACTAATATAGCTTTAGAACTAGAAAGAAAAAATATAGAGCTTACAAAAGTAAGACTTGATATTGCTAAAAATAAAGAAAATGCCGAAGAATATGTGATAGCATTAGAAAATGCTTATCTAAATTATTATGAAGCTTACAGAAGTTATACAAATAGTAATAATGCAAACGCATGGTATTTAGTATTAATAGAGGTAATAAATAATGTGCCCAAATCTAATAATTTATTTTTAAAAGCATTAGGAGATTTAGTAATCCAAGATTTAAAAAGTGAACAACAAGTTTTAAAACAAATGTTTATTGTATATAATAAAAATCATGAATATGATAAAGAACATTTGAAAACTATTAGAAGAAGAATTGAAGATATTGAAGACAATCTAGAAAATATTTATAAAACTTTTAGAATGAATTTAAATGTAGAAGATAATTTAAATTCAATTAATTTTCTTGAGTTGACCAAACTATCCGCAGTAGAACTTTTAAACAAAATTTATAACTTAGATTTATATATAAGTAAAGAAGATATACAAAAAAAATAGAAAATTAATTTTCTCTATTTTCATTTTTTCGAATTATTTTAGCAGGATTTCCATATACTACAACATTATCTGGAATATTTTTAGTTACAACTGAGCCAGCTCCAACAATAACATTATTACCGATTTTTATTTTGGGCAAAATAATAGCTCCTGTTGCTATAAATGTTTTTTGTCCAATAATAGCTTCGCCACACAATGTAGCATTAGCGCCAATATGACTATAATCACCTATAATAACATCGTGACAAAGTACAGCTCCTACATTAATTATACAATGTGCACCTATTTTTGTGTCTACATGAAGCACTGCTTGTGTTTCAACAAAAGTTCCAACTCCTATATTATTTGTATAAACATCAGAATTTGGCGAAATAATTGATGTATAATTTAAAGTAGGATTATTCTTAATAAAAGAACTTCTATTAAAAATATCTCCAAAACCCAAAATACACTCTTCGTTTGAAATGTTTTGGTTAAAGTACTCAAATGTACCTAATCTGGGAAGTTTTGTTTTATTGAAATTTTCATCATCACATAATACACGTATAGTACTATTTTTATCTTTTAAACTTATTGCTGCTGCTATAGTTTTAGCGTGCCCTCCAGCTCCAATTATTATCATTTTTATCTCCTGCATAAATTGTACTATAAATATATATTTAATTCAATAATAATTACTTTTTTATTAAGGGATTATATGATATAATAATTTAGAGATGAGGTGCATCATGACTAGAAGTGAATTAAGAGAAAAATGTATGATTATATTATATCAAGTGAATATCTATAAAGAAAAAGATATTGTATTTGAAATAAATAATGTTATTAAAGACAATGTAGGTATTGAAAATGAATTTGTTAAAGAAATAGTATCAGGTGTTATGGAAAAAGAAACTGAACTAAATGAAGTAGCAAATAAATATATGTCAGACTGGACTATTGATCGTATTGATAAAACAGGAGCCGAAATAATGCGTATAGCTATTTATGAACTTAAATATACAGATACCCCGGAAATTGTTGTTATCAATGAAGCAATAGAGCTTGCTAAGAAGTATAGTGATGAAGCTGTAAGAAAGATTATTAATGCAGCACTTGATAAAATTATTAGAGAAGGTTAAATGGAAAAAGAATACATTACTGTTAGTGACTTAAATAATTATATAAAAACTGTCCTAGAAAGAGATGGTTTTTTATCACGTGTAATGTTAAAAGGGGAAATTAGTAATTTAAAAAAACATACCACAGGACATTGGTATTTTACTTTGAAAGATGAAAGTGGAAGAATTAATGCTATAATGTTTTCAAGAGATGCTAGTAACGTTTCGTTTGATGCAACAGATGGTATGAACATTTTAATTCATGGTAGGGTGTCAGCATATCCGTCGAGTGGAACATATCAAATATATGTTACTAAAATGGAACTAGATGGTGTAGGAAATTTACATATAGAATTTGAAAAGTTGAAGAAAAAATTAGCAGCTGAAGGACTATTTTCTATGCAGCATAAAAAGTCCATTCCAAAATATCCGTCAACTGTTGGTGTAATTACAGCGCCCACTGGAGCAGCAATTAAAGATATTATATCTACAATTAATAGAAGGTTCCCAACTACAAAAGTAATCCTATTTCCAGCACTTGTACAAGGTGATGGTGCAGCACCTAGTATTGTTAAGCAAATAAAACTAGCCGATCAGTATGGTGTTGATGTACTTATTGTAGGTCGTGGTGGAGGATCGATAGAAGATCTTTGGGCATTTAACGAAGAGATGGTAGCTAGAGCAATATATGAGTGTAATACTCCGGTTATTAGTGCTGTTGGTCATGAAATAGATGTAACTATTTCTGATTATGTAGCGGACCTTAGAGCTCCAACTCCAACTGGAGCAGCAGAGATGGCTGTTCCTACTCTTGTAGATACAACTAATATAATAAATCAATATGAGATACGACTTAATAAAAATATTAAAAATATGGTTAATACTAAATTCATTGAACTTAAAAGGTTAAAGGGAAGTTTTATTCTAAGTAATCCAATGAGTATGTATGAAATAAAAATGCAAAAGTTAGATACTTTAATTGAAAATGGTAATAAGAGTATTAAAATTATTCTTGATAATAAAGAGAATATTTTAAATAATTTAAATAACAATTTCATATTAAAAAATCCAGATAAACTTTTAGATAATCCTAGGAAAAAAATGGAAGTCATGCTTGCAACACTTAAAAATTTAAATCCTCTTGGAATTTTGGAAAAAGGTTATTCTGTTGTAAATTATGAAAAAGAAGTGGTTAAAGATGCTAAAAAACTTAGTGTTGGAGACATAATTAATATTAAATTTAAAAAAGGCGAAGTAAACGCTGAAGTAAAGGAGATAAAATAATGAAAAAAGAAAAAACGTTTGAAGAATCACTTAAAGAACTTGAAGTAATTGTTAAAGAACTTGAAAGTGGAAATGTAGAGCTTGATAAAGCAATTGAAAAGTACACAGAGGCAATGAAATTATCTGCATATTGCACTGATAAAATAAATGTTGCAACTGAGAAAGTAAATAAAATACTTAATAACGATGGAAGTTTGTCGGATTTTGAGGTGAAATAATGGAAGTTAAAGATATAACAAATAGAGATGTTGATTTCGCAGCTTGGTATACTGACGTTGTAAAAAAAGCAGATTTAGTTGATTACTCAAGTGTTAAAGGATCAATGATTATTAGACCACTTGGTTATGCCATATGGGAAGAGATAGTGAGCAACCTAGATAGAATGTTTAAAGAAACAGGTCATGAAAATATACAAATGCCTATGTTTATACCTGAATCACTATTAAATGTTGAGAAAAATCATGTAGAAGGTTTTGCCCCAGAAGTTGCTTGGGTAACTCATGGTGGTTCAGAAAAATTAGAAGAAAGAATGTGTGTTAGACCTACTAGTGAAGTTTTATTTTGTGAACACTATAAAAAAATCATTAATTCTTATAGAGATTTGCCTAAACTTTATAATCAGTGGTGTACAATTGTTAGATGGGAAAAATCTACTAGACCATTTTTAAGAAGTAGAGAAATTCTATGGCAAGAAGGCCATACAATGCACGCTACAGAAGTTGAAGCAAGAGAAGAAACTTTGAAAATGTTTAATATTTATAAAAAACTCCAAGAAGATTATCTTGCACTTCCAGTAATTACTGGCCGAAAAACAGAAAAAGAAAAATTTGCAGGAGCTGAAGAAACCTATACTTTAGAAGCTATGATGTATGATGGTGTTGCACTTCAAAATGGAACAAGTCATTATTTTGGTCAAGGTTTTGCTAAAGCTTTTGGAATAGAATTTTTAAATAGTGAGAATAAACTTGAAAATCCTTATCAAACTAGTTGGGGTGTTTCTACTAGAATGATAGGATCAATAATAATGACTCATGGTGATGATAGAGGACTTGTGCTTCCACCAAATATTGCACCTTTTAAAGCAGTAATTATTCCAATAGGGAACGTTTTAGAAAATCTTTCTTCTTTAGAGGAATCTTTAAAAGAAGCAGGTCTTAGATTTAAAGTAGATAACTCTAATAAATCTCCAGGATTTAAGTTTGCTGAAGCTGAAGTTAAGGGATATCCAGTTAGAATAGAACTTGGTGAAAGAGATTTAAAAGAAAATAAAGTTACTATTGTTAGAAGAGATACTTTAGAAAAAATAGTAGTCCCTTTCGAAGCTATTTTAGAAACAGTTCAAAAGCTTTTACCTATTATGCAAGATGATATGTTTAATAGAGCTCTTGCTAGAAGAAATTCAATGATGCATGAAGTAAATGATTACAATGAATTTAAAACCATAGCAAGTACTAAACCAGGATTTGTTAAAATGAATTTCTGTGGTGATATAGCATGTGAAGATAAAATAAAAAATGATACAACACTTAAATCTAGATGTATTGCAGAAGATGCTGTTAATGGTGTTTGTCCTGTTTGCGGAAAAGAAGCGAAATGTAAAGTTTGGTTTGGAAAACAATATTAATTATTGTTTTTCTTTTTTTTGTGTGATATATTTAACTCAAGTAAGATATTGTTTATAGAAGGGTGTGAAAAAATATGGATAAAAAAAATATTGTTATTTCAGTTTTGCTTGTTCTATTAGTAGCAGCAGCAGGCTTTATTATCATTTACAGTGATAACAGTGAGCTTGATAATTTAGATTTTGAATATAATGCCTTAGAAATTAAATATGATGAGCTTAATACTGACTATGATGAACTTAACAATAAGTATTATAATTTAACAGCTAATTCTCAGCATGGTTATTTAATAGAAGAGTGTGAGATTACTAGGACAATGACTTATGTCAGTCATATAACTACTACTAGTAATTCCGATGGTGAAAAGTATGTAGTAGTAGTATTTAGTATATTTCAAAGTGATCCTGTAACTATTATGATGACTTTAGAAAAATTTGATGAACTTGCTTTAGATGCTGGAAAAACATATGAAATTTCTTTAGAGGGATTACATAGTGATTATGAAAATTATAACTTCGATAGTATGTCACTTACTTATGAAGTTAAATCAGCTTTAGAAACAGATAAAGAAGGAATGGAACAAATACAAGAAATATGTCAAACTAAAGAGTAGTAGTAAGTAATTACTATTACTTTTTTTATGTAAATTATAAGAAATACGCTTTTTATTATTGACTAGCAAATTTTAAAATGGTATTATTTATATAAAGGATAGGAGAAAAATAATGATAGAAAAAATTAAAGATAGAAAAAAAATATTAATTGTACTTACAGCGCTTTTACTATTAGTAATAGCAACATCTTTTGCATACTTTTTAGGTGGCGTTGGTCCAGCAGCAAATACGGATGTGGACATAACTTCTGGAACTACTGAAAAGTTAACATTTATTCCGGGAACAGCATTAGATTTAACAATCAATGAAACTACTTTAGCAGAAGGAGGTTCAAGTTTATCAAGTAGTACAACATCTAGCGCTAAATTAGTTGCAGGTTCAAAAACTGGAACAGCAGATGAAACATATCAAGTTTATTTTAATATTGCAGATAATACTTTTACATATTCAGTTGATACAAATACACCTGAAATGATAATGAAGGTTACTGATCCTACCGGAACAGAACTTACAAGTATTGATGGGCTTACGTATAAAACAATAGTTGATGCTAGTGGCACAAGTATAAGTGGATTTGATGTTACAGTAGCAACTGACTTAATTAAAATTAGAGAAGATTATCCGATAAGTACAACATCTTCTACTGATGGAACAGTGCATGATTGGGAAGTTGAAATACTATTTGTTAACTTAACTACTAATCAATCAGCTAACGAAAATAAAGTGTTTGACTCAGTTTTAATTTTACAAAAAGAGAAAATGACTTCAGGAGACTTATTTTATGAGAAAATACTTCTAGATAATGGTGGTAAAACATATATAGATAGTTTAACATATCCAGCTTTTGACGCAAGTGGAGATGGAATATTCGCAACATCAGACTACTCAGGAACTACATATATATTTAGAGGAACTGTAGATAATAATTATGTTTATTTTAATGGCATGTACTGGAAGATTATACGAATTGATGGCGAAAACAAAGTAAGGCTATTATATTATGCTACAGAGGGTGATGGTGTAAATACTGGTACAGATAATAATTTAGGTGAAGCATCATATGACACTTCTGGAACAAGAGGTCCAATATTCTTGGAAAATTCTACTATTTACCAAAATGAACTTAAGAATTTTTATGATTCTTTAGTTTCGGCAACGTCTAGCAGTTATTTTACTGATGCTATTTATTGTAAAGAAGATGAATATATTACTGAAGCTAGCGGATCTGATAATATATATATATTTAATCATTTGGCACGCTTTCAAGCTGGATTAGAACCTAGTTTAATGTGTTCAGAAGGAGTAAACAATAGATACTATAGTTTGTTATCATTAGATGAAGTAAGATATACAGGCATAGAGGAATCTAATTATTCTTATTATTTAAACTTCAACTACTTTTCATGGTTAAGCAGTCATGCTAATGATGACACTGAATTCAACTATTCTGAAATTGCTTATATTTTAAATGGAAACTTAAGTGATGAATATGGATTCAATAGTATGCAGTATGGCCATAGCTTTAATTACAATCCTATAGTTAATATTAATACAAATGTAACTACAACAGGAACAGGTACTTGGGAAGATCCGTATCTTTTAATAAATTAAAAATCATATTTGATTTTTTTTTTAGCTTTTATGGTATAATTGTTTTAAGGAGTACTGAATGAAATATAGTGTTTTACAAGTTGTATATAAAACAGATTCATACGAATGGATAATAGACAGTATAAATAGTATGATAGAACAAACCATAAAACCAAGTCAGTATATAATTATAATTAATGGTGTAGTAAATAAAAAAGTTTTGAATTTGATTGAATCTTATAAAAAAGATAATTCTTTTTTTGAAATAATTATATTAAAAAACTCTGTTTTGATAGGTAAAGCGCTTAACATTGGAGTTGCGAAAATAAAATATAAATATTGTGCTAGAATAGATAGTGATGATATTTCAATTCCGACAAGATGTGAAGAAACATTGGAAATATTTAAAAAACATAGTAAAGTTGATATTGTTGGTAGTTGTATGGAGGAGTTTTACGGTGATCCTCAGAATATTGTTAGTTATAAAAAAGTAAGTAAGAATCATAATGATATTTTAAAATTTTCTAAATATAGATGTCCTTTTAATGCTAGTAGTGTAATGTTTAAAACTAACTCTGTAAAAAAAGTTGATTCATATAATAATCTAAGAGTATTTGAGGATTATGATTTATGGACTAGAATGTTAGAACGAGGAATGATTGGTTATAATATTCAAGAAAATCTAGTTAAATACCGAGTTACAGATGATTTTTATGCTAGAAGAGGTGGTTTAAGATATTTAAATGAAGCCTTAGCTTTTAAGAAAAAATTATTTAATAGAAAATATATTAATATTTTTCAGTATTTGTTTGTATGTATTTTACATATTTTTGTTTGTTTAGTACCAATTAAAGTAAGGAAAATGTTTTATTGCAATTTATTAAGAAGGAAGGTTTAAAATGAAGTGTTATAATAAAAGTTTATTTATTTTTATAATAGCTATATTTACAGTTTTAACTATTGCTAATTTCTTAGTGATAAGTTCTATAATTACTTCACTAATATTTTCATATATACTATACTTAATTGGGTTAGTATCTGTAATATTATATATATATCCTATAATTAAAGGAAAATACAGGTTTAAAATTGCTGATGGATTAGTATTTTTTCTGCTTTTATTTGCAGTAATATCAGTTATATATGCATTTAATATTAATGTAGCATTATTTGGATTTGGTAATTGGCATGAAGGCATATTTTCGCTAAT
>CAYJEI010000003.1:0-1328 GCA_964369155.1 uncultured Muribaculaceae bacterium
AAATTATAAATGAAACTAAATTTTTAGCTTTAGATATGATAGCGGAAGCAAACCAAGGATATCAAGGTATTGCAATTGATTTAGCTCCAATATTACATGTTTTATTTAGCAAAATTATTAATTTTGATCCAAAAAATCCTGAATGGATTAATAGAGATAGATTAATTGTTTCATCAGGTCATGGTGCAAGTATTTTGTATTCTTATTTGCATTTTGCTGGATATGATTGGTCTTTAAATGATTTAAAAAATTATGGTAAAATGAATTCGAAAGCTCCTGGATTGTTGGAATATAATGTGAAATTCGGAGTTGAAACAAATTCGCTAAATACTGCATCTGGTATAGGTAATGCAGTTGGTATTGCATTGGCAGAACGATATTATAGAGAGCTTATTAGAAAAAATAGTCCTAAAAGAAAGATTATAGATCATTTTACATATTGTGTATGCGGTGAAGAAGATCTTATGGATGGTGCCTCGTATGAAAGTTTATCTTTTGCAGGAGTTAAAAAATTAAATAAATTAGTTATACTTTATAATGCAAATAATATTTCTGTAGATGGACCGCTTGATAATGTCTATAAAGATAATATACATGACAGATTTGAAAGTATAGGATTTGATGTCTTTGAAACTAAAAGAAGTAATCTTAATGCAATTTATGAAAATATTTTGGCTGCCAAAAAAAGTAAAAAACCTAGTATAGTTATTATTAAAGGTCCAATAGGTGAGAAAACTCCATATCAAAATGATCATAAGATATTTTTGAATCCTTTAACTAAAAATATGATTAAGGAATTAAAAGAAGCAAGTGGTGTAAAAACAGAGGCTTTTTCTCCAAACATAGACTTAGTTAATTCTTTTCAGAAAAATATTAATGCAAGAATTAATAAGGTTTTAAAAAAATGGAATATTGAAACAGAAGCTATGAGTGCTGAAAACAATAGTAAAGTCAATGAAATATATAATTATTTAAGTAATTTAAATTTGAATATTGATTTAGAAAATATAGATTTTAAAATAGATAGTAATTATGAAGAAGAGCTTGTAAAAAGTAATCAACAAATTATGAATATTGTAGCATCTAAAAGTAAATTTATTGTAGGCGGAAGTTCTGGGCTTCAAACAATTTGCAGAACTTTTATTACAAAAAGTGGAACTATTACAAATGAAAGTCCTTGTGAAAAAAATATTGCTTTTGGTTTTAGAAAAAATGCAATGGGTGATATTTTAAATGGGTTATCTTTATCTGGATTAAAAACATATGGAAGTTCTACTATAAACTCTAATACTAGTTTTATATCATCTATCACTAATAGTGCTTTGATG
>CAYJEI010000003.1:1338-24713 GCA_964369155.1 uncultured Muribaculaceae bacterium
TTAAGCTGATAAATTCGAAAATAGTGGTATCAATGAAATGTTATCTATAAATCATCTTTCGTCTCTTAGATTAATTCCAGAACTATATACTTTTAGACCTGCTGATATTAATGAAATAATAGGGGTGTGGGATTTTTGTTTAAAAAGTCGTGCTTCTATTTCTATGGTCTTAAGTAAAATTAAAACTAAAAAGCATATACATACGAATTCTAAGTATGTAAAGTATGGCGCTTATATGGTGAGGAAAGAAAAAGATAAACTAGATGCAGTGTTAGTAGCAACAGGTACAGAGGTTGCTATAGCTTTGGAAGTAGCAAAAGAATTGTTTACTGAAGGAATCGATATAAGAGTTGTTTCTATGCCTTGTTTCGAACTTTTTTTAAAGCAACATCCTAAATATGAATCTCAGTTACTTCCGAAATGTACTAAAATCTTCACTATTGAAGCAAGTTCTTCGTTATTATGGAATAGATTTGCAAGTGGAAGTGAGTATGTAATTGGTATAGATAAGTATCCTGTTATTGATTATGAAACTAACTTAAGAAATTATTATGGTTTTACTAAAGAGAAGATTAAAGAAAAAATAAAAAAACAATTACTTGTTAAAGAAGAATTCTTATTTTAAGAAAATTCGACAAATAGTTACACTTAAAGTATTGTATAATGTTTTTGGTGATGAAAATGAGAACGTTTTATGTATTTTATATAAATAAGGAATTTAAAATACTAACTAAAGAGAATCCTTATAATTTATATAAGGCTCTAGAAAATATATATTATTTAGGTGGAGATGAGCTCTCACTTGGAATAAATTTATTTGAACAAATGGCTATTCCTTTTAAAAAAAATGATGTAAATACATTTATATTTGATAATTTTAAAGATAATGATTTTTATACTATGAATCGTAATAAACATAAAATGTATAATAAATATAGAGATGAAACACTTAATATTGAAACTCATTTTACTTATATAAAATTAACTACTAATATTAATAAAAAAAGTGTATTTGAAAAAATATATTTAAATCCTAATTTATTTGTTTGTGATTTTAAAAATAAAGATTATTTCTGGGTTGATAAAATACTTAGTTACAATTAGTTGTAAAAAGTCAATTTATATTGTAAAATATTATTTAAAGGAGAAATTATGTTAGAACAAATAATATATATTGGTATAGGATTAATAATAGGTTTAATTATTGGTTTTTTTGGAGCAAGAATGCTTATGAAAAAAACTCTTGAAAAAAATCCTCCAATTAATGAAAAAATGATTGAGGCTATGATGAGTCAAATGGGAAGAAAACCATCACAAAAACAAGTTAAACAAGTTATGAGTCAAATGAATAGATATAAATAAGTCCATTGGGCTTTTTTTGTGTAAAGAATTAACAAAAAATATAATTTCTATTGATTATAAGAATAAAACATGATAAACTGAATATATATTAGAATAGAAGGTGGAGAGATTATGCAAGATTTACTTGATAAAATGTATAGTATAGAAAATTTTTCAACATATTTAGTTATTGCTATTGTAGTTTTAATAGTATTATTTGTATTAGTATTAATGTTGGGAAAAAAGGATCAAAAACTAGAAGAAACAAAGAGGTTACAAAGACTATCTGAGGATGGATTTAAGGATCAAAGTGTTTCTAATAAAGTAGAAGTTAAAAAGGAAAATGTTGATATTTTATTAGCAAAACCTAGTACTGAAGCAAAAGCTAATGCTATTGTTGATGAAATTGAAAAAGAAGTTAATGCATTATCTAATGATGTAGTTAAAACAGTATTGCCTGTTATAGAGCCAGTTGAACAAGAGATAAAGATTGAGCTTCCTGAAATGGTTAGTGAAATTGAAGATAAATTTGAAAAAACTGAAGTTATAAAACCTATAGAATTAGCTGAAACTAAGTTTGAGGAACCAATTAAAGTGGAACCAATTAAAATAGAGCCTATAAGAATAAATGTAGAACCTAAAGAGGAAGTTGTAAAACCGATTCAAAAAGAAATTTTTAGTTCAGTGTATTCTAGTTCAGATGAATCTAGTACTGAAGAAATTGAGCTTCCTAAACTTAAAAGTGATGATAAAGAAGCAGCAAAAACATTTAATTTTGATGCTTTATCTGGAGAAACTTATAATATTAGAAAATAAAAGTTGCCATTAGGCGCTTTTTTTTGCTATAATATCTTTGGTGAAAATAGTAATGACAACAAATTATGATGAAAATAGTATAAAAGTATTAGAAGGGCTTGAAGCAGTTCGTAAAAGACCAGGTATGTATATCGGATCTACTGACAAACGCGGAATGCATCATTTAATATGGGAGATTGTAGATAATTCAATTGATGAAGTTATTAATGGTCATGGTGATTATATAAAACTTATGATAAATAAAGATGGAAGTATTACAGTGTCTGATAATGGTAGAGGTGTACCTATTGGTATGCATGCAACAGGTAAGTCAACTCCAGAAGTAATTTATACAGTGCTACATGCTGGTGGTAAATTTCAGGAAGCTGGTTATAAAGTATCTGGAGGTCTTCATGGTGTTGGTGCATCAGTTGTAAATGCTCTTTCTAAATGGATGAATGTAACTATTCAAAGAGAAGGTAAAATAAACGAGATTAAATTTCATAATGGTGGGAATGTTTTAGAACCCCTTAAAGAAATTGGAACTTCCAGAAAAACTGGAACTACTGTTACCTTTATGCCTGATGATTCAATTTTTAAGAATTGTAATTTTTCTTATACAACTATTTGTGAAAGAATGCAAGAATCTGCTTTTCTTCTAAATAATTTAACTGTTGAGGTTGTAGATGAAGCTGATAATAAAGAAGCTAAATTTCATTACGAAAATGGTTTGATTAGTTTTGTTGAATATATAAATGAAGATAAAAAAGTTCTTCATAAAGTTATTAATTTTAAAGGTAATAGGCAATCCATTGATGTGGAAATTGCAATGCAGTATAGTGAATCTTATAATGAAAATATTATGTCATTTGTTAATAATGTTAAAACAAGTGATGGTGGCTCGCATGAAGTTGGATTTAAAACCGGTATTACTAAAGCTTTTAATGATTACGCAAGAAGTAATAATATTTTAAAAGGAAAAGATGCAAATTTAGATGGTAGTGATGTACGTGAAGGTTTAAGTGTAGTTATTAATTTGAGAATACCTGAAAATTTACTTGAATTTGAAGGACAAACCAAAGGTAAACTTGGAACACCTGAAGCAAGAAGTATTACTGAAAATGTTACTTATGAAAATTTAAGATTTTTTCTTGAAGAAAATAAAGAAATTGCTCTTAGTATTTTAGATAAAGCTCTTAAAAGTAAATTTGCAAGGGATGCTGCTAGAAAAGCTCGTGAAGAAGCAAGAAATGGTAAAAATAAAAATAAAATAGAAAAAAATTTATCTGGTAAACTTTCTCCTGCTCAAAGTAAAAATCCTAAAGTAAATGAACTTTTCTTAGTGGAAGGGGATTCTGCGGGTGGATCTGCTAAAGGTGGTAGAAATAGAAAATTTCAGGCAATTCTTCCCCTTAGAGGTAAAGTTATTAATACTGAAAAAGCCAGTATGGAAGATATTTTAAAAAATGAAGAAATCAATACAATTATTCATACGATTGGTGCTGGTATTGGGTCATCTTTTGAAAAAGAAGAAGCAAATTATAATAAAATAATTATAATGACAGATGCAGATGTTGATGGATCACATATACAGGTTTTGCTTTTAACATTTTTTTATAGATATATGAGACCACTTCTTGAAGAGGGAAAGCTTTATATAGCACTTCCTCCTTTATATAAGTTTTCTATTGGGAAAGATTTTAAATATTTGTATTCTGATGAAGAACTTGAGGATGAAAAAAGAAATACAACTAAAACTTATACAATTCAAAGATATAAAGGACTAGGGGAAATGAATCCTGATCAGTTATGGGAAACTACTATGGATCCTGATACTAGAAGTTTAATTAGAATTAATATTGATGATGCAGCGATGGCTGAAAAAAGAGTTAGTACTTTGATGGGTGATAAAGTTGAACCCAGAAAAGACTGGATAAATGAAAACGTTATTTTCACACTTGAAGATGACTATAGAAATTAGGTGAAACATGGAAGATATACTTAAAAAAATACACGATTATTCACTTGAAGATATAATGGGTGATAGATTTGGTAAATACGCTAAAGAAATTATTCAAGATAGAGCAATACCTGATGTAAGAGATGGTTTAAAACCTGTTCAAAGACGTATTTTATATACAATGCATGAAGATAAAAATACTTTTGATAAACCTTATAAAAAATCTGCTAAAACAGTAGGGAATGTTATGGGATGGTATCACCCTCACGGAGACTCAAGTATATATGAAGCTATGGTTCGCATGAGTCAGTGGTGGAAACAAAATGCTATGCTTATTGATATGCATGGTAATAACGGTTCAATGGACGGTGATCCAGCAGCTGCATATCGTTATACTGAAGCTAGGTTATCTAAAATAGCAGCAGAGCTTTTAAAAGATATTCATAAAAATACAATTGATATGACATATAACTATGATGATAGTATGCTTGAGCCTACTGTACTTCCAGCGAAGTATCCTAATTTGCTTGTTAATGGAGCAAGTGGAATTTCAGCTGGTTACGCTACTAATATTCCTCCTCATAACTTAGGTGAGATTATTGATGCGACTGTTAAAAGAATTGATTCTCCTAATTGTTATTTAGATACTATTATGGAAATTGTTAAAGGTCCTGATTTTCCAACTGGTGGAACAGCTCAAGGAATAGATGGTATTAAAGATGCTTTTACTAGTGGTAAAGGTAAAGTAATTGTAAGAAGTAAAATAGAATTTAAGAAAGAAAAAAATAAAGACCAAATTATTATTACTGAAGTTCCTTATGAAGTTAATAAGCAAGCTTTAGTTGCTAAAATAGATGGAATTAGAATTGATAAAAAAATAGATGGTATTGCGGAAGTAAGAGATGAAACTGATAGAACTGGGCTTAGAATTGCTATTGATTTAAAAGCTGGCGCTAATAAAGAATTTGTTTTAAATTACTTACTTAAAAATACAGAACTTCAAATTTCTTATAACTATAATATGGTTGCTATTGTTAATAGAACACCTAAACTTTTAGGCATTTTAGAAATTCTTGATGCGTATATTGCTCATCAAAGGGATGTAATTACTAAGAGAACTGAATTTGATTTAGAACATTTTAAGAAAAGATATCATATTGTTGAAGGTTTAATGAAGGCTTTATCTATTTTGGATGAAGTAATTGTACTTATAAGAAGTAGTAAAAATAAAAGTGATGCAATAGTTAATTTAGTTAAAACTTATGAATTTACGGAAGAACAGGCAAAAGCTATTGTAGAGCTACAATTATATAGACTTACTAACTTTGACATTACAATTCTTGCTGATGAAAAAGAAAAACTTGAGCGTGCTATAGCTGGACTTGAAGAAATTTTAGCAAGTGAAGAAAAACTTAAATCAGTTATGAAACTTGAACTTAAGAATATTAAGAAAGAATATGCTACTCCAAGGAAAACAATTATTGAAGCTGATGTAGAAGAAATTAAAGTTGATCTTAAAGAAATGATTCCTACTGAAAATGTTGTTGTAGTAGTAACGAATGAAGGTTATGTAAAAAGAGTTAGTTATAAATCATATTCTTCAAGCGAAGATGATGCGTTTGTTAAACCAGGTGATTATGTAATTGGAGAGTATTTGGTAACTACTCAAGAAACGCTTCTATTATTTACTAATTTGGGAAATTATTTGTATATTCCTGTGCATGTGTTACCTGATGTAAAATGGAAAGAACTAGGTAAACATATTTCAAATACAATAATGATAAGTCCAGAGGAAAAAATTGTTTCAAGTATGATTTTAAAAGACAAAACTAAAAATTTAGTATTATTTACTAAAAATGGACTTACTAAAAGAGTGGCTTTAAGTGACTTTGAGGTTACTAGGTATTCTAAACCGATGGTATCATTTAAACTTAAAGAAAACGATGAATTAGTTGGTGTTGAGATAGAAAAAGAAGAAGTATTATTTGTCACAAATAACGGATATTATTTGAAATATAAAGCAGAAGAAATACCTATTGTGGGTGTTAAAGCTGCAGGAGTAAAAGGAATATCTTTAAAAGATGATTATGTAGTATATGCATCAAGTGTCATGGAAGAAAATGAATATTTAAATATTTTTACTAATTTTAAAACTGGAAAAAGATTAAAACTTAATGAGCTTGTCAATATTACAAGAGCTAAAAAAGGTAATATGTTGTTTAAAACAGTTAAAACAAAAGCTTATAAAGTATTGTCAGCGTTTTTATCTGATAAACAAAGTATTAATTTAATAGTAGATGGAACTGATGTTTCGGAACTTAAAAATAGTGATATATCTATAATGGATATTTCATCGACCGGATCAGTGATTAGTAAAAATAATATTGATAATATAATTTTGAAAAAAGAAATTGTTAATTTAAAAGATTCTAAAGATAGAAAAGAAGAAAAAGTAGAAGTATTAGAAGATGCATTTGTTGAACAAAAACAAATGTCATTAGATGAATTTACAGAAGATTTTAAATTATAAGAAAATATCACTCATTAGCAGCATAAGCTTTAATGGGTGATTTATTTTGGATAAAAAAGAAGAGTTTAAAAAATTTGTTAAAACTAAACCAGAACTTATAGATTTTATAAAAAATGGTGATATGTCATGGCAAAAATTTTATGAATTGTATGATTTATATGGTGATGATAGAAATGTATGGAATAAATATAATAATATAAAGAAAGAATCTAATATTAATTTTGGAAAAATTAACGATATAATAAAGGGTGTAAATATGGATTCTATACAAGAACATATTGGTACAGCTCAAAAAGCTTTAGGATTAGTTCAAGAGTTAACTAATAAAGGTGCATCAAATATATCAAAAGTTACTAAAGGTCCACAAAGTCCTAGACCTATTAACAAGTTTTTTGGAGATTAAATGAATTTAGAAACACAAATGATGTTTAGAAATAATGAAAAATTATATAAATATTTAAAAGAAAATTCATATTATCTAAAAGAATTTAATCGGGGAACTATAACTTTTGAAACATTTGTAAAAGATATGAAAATAAAGTATAAAGAAAGGACTAGTGATAAAATAAGTAGTTTTATTGATAATATTGATATTGTGAGTTCATTAATTGATAGTTTAAAATAAATTATTGATTTTTTTGAATTTTTTGTAAAAATATATTATAATAAAGTTATAGGAAAGAAGGTACTAATTTATGAAAAAAAATATTATTAGTTTAGGATTTACAATATTATTTATAGCATTTTACTATTATATGGTTTTACCACCACTTAATGTGCAGGCGCTAGGATTTTGGATATTTATAATATTTATTATTATGTTTTATTTAATTATAAATTCATTTTCAAGTTTAATTGATAATTCTGAAAAAATTACACATTTTTTAAAATATGGAAATTCTAAACCATATAAAACAATAGAAGAAATAAAAGTTGATAAAGTAGAAAGTATAATTAGTAAAATATTGGGGTCTTCAATTTTGATAATTGTATTTTTAATTATGGCAATTAATATATTTAATTCCCCAATATTTAATGCCGATAGCTTTGCAAATAGAATTAGTATAGATGAAGATAATGATTTTATAACAGATATTCCTGAGGTTGATTTTAATTCATTACCGTTACTCGATAAAGAGTCTACTCAAAAATTAGGTGACAGAAAAATGGGTGAAAAACCTGATTGGGTAAGTCAGTACAGTGTAAGCAGTTTATATACTCAAATTAATTATGGTGGTGAGATATTAAGAGTTACTCCACTTGAATATGCTGATTTTTTTAAATATTTATCGAATAAAAATGAAGGTGTTAAAGGTTATATCACTGTCAATTCAGTTGATGGTAATGCTGAAATTCATGAACTTGAAAATGGAATGAAAATTATGCCTAGTGCTTTTTTCGGAGAAGATTTAATGAGAACTTTAAGATTTTCTTATCCTACTGAGATCTTTGGAGAAGCTAGTTTTGAAATTGATGAAGATGGAAATCCGTACTGGATAGTTCCAACGATAGATTACGCCGGAATAAGTATGAGAGCAGAAATTGATGGAGTTATTATTCTTGATGCTGTTACTGGAGATAGTAAAAAATATGCTGTGGAAGATGTCCCTAAGTGGGTAGATCATGTATATTCTTCGAGTTTAATAATTGAACAAATAGATAATTGGGGAGATTATGTTAATGGTTTTTGGAATTCGATATTTGGCCAAAAAAATGTTGTAAATACAACTGATGGATATAATTATATCACTATTAATGATGATGTTTATTTATATACAGGTATTACTTCAGTTGCGGCTGATGAATCTAATTTAGGTTTTGTTTTAGTTAATTTAAGAACTAAAGAAGCAAATTATTATCCTGCTGCTGGAGCAGAAGAATATAGTGCAATGAATTCTGCACAAGGTTTGGTTCAAGAAAAAAATTATATTGCATCATTTCCACTATTAATAAATTTAAATGATAGACCTACTTATTTACTTAGTTTAAAAGATGCTGCAGGACTTGTTAAAATGTATGCATTTGTAGATGTAGAAGATTATCAAATAGTGTCTACAACTGATGTATCACTTGGAATAGATAAAGCTGCTTTAGAATATCTTTCAAAAATTAATACTGAAGTTAGTCAAAGTGGTGACGTATTAGAGAAAAGCATTACTATCAAAACAATAACTTCCGGTATTATTGATGGAAATACAATTTATTTCTTAACTGATAGTGAAAATAATAAATATCAATTATCAATTAAAGTAGATGAAAGTGTAACACCGTTTTTAAAGGTAGGAGATATACTTGAAATTACATATACAGAGGATACTGTAAACAATATAAAAACAATTAATTAAATTTGATTGTTTTTTTATAAATATGTTGACTAAAAATTTAAGATATTGTATTATTGTAATATAGGATGGTGTAAAAATGATAAATATAAAAAATAATAAAGGTTTTACATTGATTGAACTTTTAGCTGTAATAGCATTGCTTGCAATTGTAATGTTAATTGCAGTAAATTCAGTTCTTCCACTTATTGGTGATTCAAGGGAAAATGCATTTATTAGTACTGTTAATAATATTGTTGATTCTGCTGAAACTGTTCATTTATCTAGACAAGTTTCAGGTAAAAGTGGTAATTGTTATTTAATTGATGATTTAGTAACAAATAAATATTTGGATAATATTACAACTGATATGTACGATGGGTATGTATTAGTAAATGATGATGATTCATATTCTATAGTTGTTCATGATCCTACAAATGGATATTACATTGCTAAAGAAAGTTTTAGTGGACTTGTAAAAAATGAAGATATGGTAGATGTTCCTGAGACAGTTGTTGCAACTTGTCCTACAACATCAACTCAAGTTGATTTGTCAAATTAACACAGTAAAATGTGTTTTTTTATGATATAATTATTATGGTGATGAAAATGTTATTATTAGGAGCTCATGTGAGCTTTTCAAAAAGAGGATTTTTAGGAAGTGTAGAAGACGCTTTGTCTTATGGTGCTAATGCACTTATGTTTTACACAGGAGCTCCTCAAAATACAATTAGAAAAGAAATAAATTTGGAGCTTGTTGAGAAAGCAAAAGATTTGATGGAATTAAATGATTTTGATATGAAAAATGTAATATGTCATGCTCCTTATATTGTTAATCTTGCAACTGCTAAAAAGGAGCAATGGGATTTTTCAGTTAATTTTTTAAAACAGGAGATAGAAAGATGCAAAATTATGGGAGTAAAATCTATTGTAATACACCCAGGTAATGCTGTTGGAATTGAAAAAAGTGAAGGTCTTGACAATTTAATAGTTGCTTTGAAGCTATTAGTGAATATTGATGTAATGATACTTATAGAAACTATGGCTGGTAAAGGTACAGAGCTTTGCTCTACTATGGATGAGCTTGAATATGTTTTAAATAAAGTGGATAGTTCTTATTTAGGAGTTTGTCTTGATACATGTCATTTGAATGATTCTGGAATAAATATTGAGTTTTTTGATGAATATCTTTTGGAATTTGATAAAAAAATAGGGATAGAAAAAATTAGATGTATACATTTAAATGATTCTAAGAATGAAATTGGGATGAAAAAAGATAGACATGAGAATTTTGGGATAGGTAGTTTAGGATTTGATACTTTAATAAATGTTTGTTACAATGAAAAACTAGAAAAAGTTCCAAAAATTCTTGAAACTCCTTTTGTAAATTTGGGAAAGGATAGTTATCCTCCTTACAAATTTGAAATTGAGATGATAAAAAACAAATCTTTTAACAAGAAATTACTTGAAGTTATAATAAATTACTATAAATAATTAGCATATTTACGTATACTAGTTAAGTATAGTTTTTTTATTTTATTGAAATTTTCTTCTGTATAATTATTTTTTATTTTTTCTATATTAAATGATGTAATATTGGTTAGTATATTACTCCAATTTTTTTTGATAAATTTGTATGAAAATCCAAGTTCATTTTCGCTTAAGTAAATATTGTTTTTTGTTGCTAGACTCCCAAGTTTATCTACTGTTAAATTATTAATATAACTTTCTATTAATTTATTCATATAATCACCTAATTAATTGTATGAAAAATTTTAAAAATGAGAATAATATAAATGATATTTATGAAAAAATTAATATTAGCGTTAATAATATGTTTATTTGTGGTAATTGTTAGTAGGGTTGTTTACTTGAATTTTTTTATGCAAGAATTTTACACAGAAATATTATATGAAAAGACAAATATATATGTATATGGAAGTGATGCAAAAAGAGGTAGAATACTAGATGTAAATGGGAAAATATTAGTTGATAATATTGAGGTTAATACAATTTTTTATCATAAATTAGATAATATTGATGAAAGTTTAGAAGTTGATATAGCATATGAACTTGCTGAAATATTAAGTGTTGAAGATGGTAATGAAGATGTATATAAAAATTTTTGGTTAATATTAAATGAAAATGGAAATAAATTAATAACCGATGAAGAATATCAATTATATAATGAAAGAAAATTGTCTGATGAAGAAATTTTGAACTTGAAATTGGAACGAGTGGATATCACTGATTTTAGTGACTTAGATAAAAAAGCAGCTGTTATATATGATTCTATGAATAAAAATTTTTCTTATAATAAAAAAATAATAAAAGAAAATGCCACTGACGAAGAATATGCTAAAGTAGCCGAAGGAAATATTTTAGGTGTTACTGCAGAAGTTACTTGGGAGAGATTTTATCCTTATGGTGAAACACTTAAAAGTATTTTAGGAAGTGTTGGATATATCACTGCTGAAGAGAAAGAATATTATTTAGATAACGGTTATTTATTATCGGATATAGTTGGTATTAGTTACTTAGAAAAGGAATATGAAACTTATTTAAGGGGAGAAAAATCTATATATAAAGTTAATGAAAATAAAACTTTAAATTTAATTAAAGAAGAAACTCCAGGAAATGATATTTATTTATCTATTGATATTGATGTACAAATAGAAGTTGATAAAATTATTAAAGAAGAAATATTAAAGGCAAAAGAGATGCCAAATACAGAATATTTTACTGATTCTTTTGTAGTTATATCCGAACCTTTGACTGGTGAAATTGTGGCGATAAGTGGTCAAAGGGTATTAAATAATGATACAAATAGTATCAATGATATTACAAGTGATGCTATATCATCATCGTTTACTGTTGGTTCAGTAGTTAAAGGTGCATCTATGGCGGTAGGATATAATAATAATTTGATTGATAGTGAAGAAAATATTTATGATTCCTGTATTAAACTAGAATTTATTCCTGAAAAGTGCTCTTGGAAGCCTCTAGGATATTTAAATGACACAATGGCGCTTGCAAAATCCTCTAATTATTATCAATATTTGCTTGCTATAAGGTCGACAGGAAGCGATTATACTTATAATATGAAACTCGATGTTACTGAAGAAGATTTTGATTTGTATCGTAATACCTTTGCGGAATTTGGATTAGGTAATTTAACTGGTATTGATTTACCAGGTGAGCAAATAGGTTCTGAAGGAGAAAAAATAGCAGCAGATTTGCTTTTAAACTTTTCAATAGGGCAGTATGATACTTATACTGTTTTACAATTAGCTCAGTATATAAATACTTTGGCTGGAGATAAAACTAGACTTGAACTTAGTTTATTAGATAAAGTTACTAATGGGGACGAACTTTATTATGAAAATGAAATTAAAGTAATAAATGAAGTGAATATAAGTGATGAAAATTTTTTGAAAATTAAAGAAGGTTTAAATTTAGTAATGACAAATGGAACTGGAAGAACCTATATTAGTGAGCTATACAATCCTGCTGGTAAAACAGGAACTAGTGAATCATTTTTAGATGTTGATGGTGATAAAATTATTGATATAAATACAATATCATCTTCATTTGTCGGTTATGCTCCAGTAGATAATCCTTTGTATAGTATTGCTATAATATCGCCTCATATAGCATATTTAGAAGAAGATGAAGAGTATGTTTATCCAATTACTAGGTATATCTCGCAAAAAATTAGTAATTTTCTCTTTGAAAATGAATAAAAGTTTGATATAATGGTATAGATTTAAAGGAGGCAGAAAATAATATGGCTAAAAATGATAATCGTAATGTAGTTACAATTAAATGTACAGAATGCGGAAGTGAACTAAGACCTACTAGTAAAAATAAAAGAAATACACCTGAACGTTTAGAGAAGAAAAAATATTGCCCTAAATGTCGTAAGTCTACAGTAGCTAAAGAAAAAAAATAAGATAGGAGTTAGTTTATAATGAATATTAATATTAATGATATAAAAAATGGTATGACTGTTATTATTGATAATAATTTGTATTTGATTCAAGAATTTCAGCATGTTAAACCTGGAAAAGGACCAGCTTTTGTTAGAATAAAGCTTAAAAATCTTAGAACTGGATCAACTATTGAAGAAACTTTTAATACAAACATTAAAGTAACAAAAGCTCATATTGATAAAGTATCTGCACAATTTTTATACGAAAGTGGAGATAGCTTAGTTTTTATGAATAATGAGACTTATGATCAAACTGAAATTGATAAGAGTTTATTAAAAGATAAATTACCTTATATTAAAGAAGGTATGGACATTGGAATAGAATATTATGAATCAGAAATAATTGGAGTTAACTTACCAGAAAAAGTTGAATACAAAGTTATTGAAGCTGAACCTGCTGTAAAAGGAAATACTGCATCAGGGAATGTTACTAAAGATGCTAAAATTGAAACAGGATATACTGTTAAAGTTCCACTTTTCATTGATGAAGGTGAAGTAATTATAGTATCTACTAAAGATGGTAGTTATTCGGGAAGAGCATAGAAATATGCTTTTTTTCATGAAAAAAACATCATTATATATGATGTTTTATAGAAGAGAGAGTTTAATGTAAATTACCCCCGTTAATAATATAAACTTTTTATATGATAATTATATGAAGAAGCTGTGAAAAATAAAAAAACTAGCTGTTTGGCTAGTACTTTTTTTATGGCGTTCCCGAAAGGATTCGAACCTTTGACCCTACGCTTAGAAGGCGTATGCTCTATCCAGCTGAGCTACGGGAACAACTGACTAGATATAATTATATACTATTTTTTAAAATTAATCAAGTATTACATCAATTTTTTTTTCGCTTGGTATATCAAAAATAACTGATTTAACATTATAAGTGTCTCTAACTGATAAAAAAATTGAATATTTTACTTCTTCTAAAATATTTTGACTAGATAAATCTGCAATTAATTCATTGTTAAAACTTAAAAGAACACTTTGTTCTAATATTTGATAGTCAGTTGTATTTGCTGAAGCTTTTAGGTAACTAATAAGATTTGTTTGATTAATAGGTGAAGTTTGTAAATTTTTAATAATTATTTCAATTTTTTCTGAGAATGAATTTGAATATTTTGTAATGGGAATATAATAAGTTTGATCATTATTTTTAGAAATATAATAATTTATTGTTTTTGATGTTGCCTTTACTGAAGTTATATCATACACTTTATTGATGCCGAATTCTTTATTAAGAGTACTAGGAAGGCTTTTGTCGCTATGTATATAGTTATTTAATTTGTTTCCTTCTATAAATATTATTATTTCATCTATTTCATTTAATTCACATAGTGAGAAAATTAATGCTTCATACATCTTTTCTTCGTTTTCTGCGCTTACTGATAAAAACTCTTTAGAAAAATTTAGTTTCAATAATTTTTCGTTGATACTAAAATCAATTAATTTAGTGTTTTTAGGAATTATAGCTTTAAAATTATTTGGAAGTAAAAATGATTCATTACTATCTTCAGTTAATACATCAATAATATAATTTATATTATCTTCTAGGATTTCACTTTTTTTGAGTAAGTCAGTTCTTGCAACATAATTATTAGTATCTATTAAGTAAATTGGCATTGTTATAACTTCGACATAGGATGTTGAAGTAGATATATTATTAGAATTACTGTTAACTGGAAATAAATATAAAAAAAGAAGAATAAATAAAGCTAATGTAGATACAATAATCCTTTTAAGAGCGTTGTTTTTTAGCATAATATCACCTAATTAAGTATATTTTATTATTAAAAAAATATACAAAAAAAGCCGATAATCGGCTATAATTTTAATTCACCAAGTTTTAAAAGCTCTACTATTGCTTGTGCTCTTCCTTTTACTTCTAATTTTTGCATTGTATTTGATATATGATTTCTTACAGTTTTTTCGCTAATTAGCAAACTTTCTGCTATTTCTTTTGATGTCATATTAGAAATTAATAGTTCGAACACTTCTTTTTCTCTTGTTGTTAGTATACTTTTATTCATTAATTCACTTCCTTTACATTTCATAATAATATATGAGTTTTAATAAAGGAGGTGCGGGCTAGCCTTCGAATTTAACTGTTATATACATTTGTGCATCATACATGCTTTGTATAAGTCTAATGATATTATTTGCAATTAGAGAATCATGATTGTTTCCTGCGATAGTAACGTTGATTTGGTCATTATTAATATCAACAACTGAATCCATGTTGAATTCACTTTTTATTTTTGTTTCAATTTCCTCCGTTTTACTTTGCTTGTTTTTGAGTGTTTGTATATTTTCGTAAGCATCATTTTTTTCTTCTAGTGTAGCTGCATCATCAAGTAAGATTAATTCGTATTCTTCCATAGCTTTTAAATTTTTTTCATCTGTTGCTATTCTTATTGCCATAAGAGAATCTGATTCAGTGAATTCTATAACAGGTGAATCAGTCATTTCAATGTTTTCAAGAAGTAAATTATCGTCGGCTAACGTTACATAATATATTCCTAGAATTAAAATTAATGAAAACAATGTTGCAAACCATAAGTTTTGTTTGTTAATCATTTTTTCCTCCATATCTATTAAATAATATTTTTATGTTATTAAATTTATGCGAAAAAATATTAATTTGTGAAATTTAAAAGGAAAAGTTTAAAAAGTAGTTAATGTATATAGTGAAGGGAGGTAAATATAAGAAGAAAAGTTATAGTAGTAAAACAATCAAGCGAGAAGGATTGTGGCCCTGCATCACTTCTTTCAATTTTGAAATATTATAAAGGTAATATATCGTTGGAATCAATTAAAATTAAAGCTTGCACTGATCAAAATGGGACAACAGCATATAATTTACTAAATGCCGCTAAAGAGCTTGGCTTTGATACTGCTGGCTATAAATTAGGTTTTCAAAATTTGCTTGAAAATAATAGAGTGTTTCCGATGATTGCTCAAACTTTAGAATATAATAGACTTCATTTTGTTGTAATTTATGAAGTTGGTTCTTCAGTTATATTAATGGATCCTGCATATGGTAAAAAGATATTGACACCTGAGAAGTTTTGCGAAATATGGACTAATAATATATTAGAATTATATCCTAAACGTAGTTTAACTTATATTAAAAATAAAATAAATATAAAGGATATTTTATTTGATATTATAAAAAAAGAAAAAAATATAGTAGGTTATTTTATTTTTACTAGTATTACATATTCTTTTTTACTTATAGTAAGCAGTTATTATTTTAAACTAGGACTAGATTATGATTATTATAATAGGAATTACTTTATGTATTTAATTTTTATGTTTTTTACTATTGCTGTTTTTAAATGTATATTTAATCATATTAAAAATAAGTATTCGCTTCAGTTTAGTAAAAATTTAAATGTTTATTTGTATAAAGACTTTATTTTTCATATATTTAATCTTCCTTCAAAGACTATTAAAAATAAATCGATTGGAGAATTAGTTTCTAGATTAAATGATCTTAATAATCTTAAAAATTTATTTGTTGAAATTTTTTTAGTTTTCTTTCTTGATTTTTTAATAGTTATAGTTGCAATTCCTGTTCTTTTTAATATTAATATGAAATTATTTATTACTTTTTTACTGTCATTATTATGTTATTTTATATCAGGGTTGATATATAGTTTTATTGTAAAAAATGAGATTATTAAAAATAAAATAAAAGAACAATATTTTAATACTACTTTTATTGAGAATTTAACTTCTATAAATACTATAAAAAATTTGAATAAAACTGAAAAAGTTTTAACTGATATCGAAATGAATTTGAGTGAATATATATTAAATAGTTATGAATTACAAAACTATAATGTTACTTATAATAGTGGTAAGTACTTTATTGATGAAGTATGTAATTATTTAATTTATTCAATAGGAATATATGAAATTTTAAGTGGTAATATGTTACTTTCAACATTTGTTTTGTTCACATCGTTAATGAACTTTCTGGGAAATCCAATTAAAAATATAGTTAATAATATTCCTGTGATATTTGATTTAAAACATAATATATATCATTTAGTGGAATTTTTAAATATAGAAAGAGAAGATTCAGGCAAGTTACAAGAAATAAATGATTGGAGTTTAAATTTTATTGATGTTAGTATAAGTTATAATAATTTAAATATGGTTATAGAAAATTTAAGTTTAGAAATCACTTTCACTAATCATGTTTTGATTAGTGGTGGAAGTGGCTGTGGAAAAAGTACATTATGTAAAACAATATTAAAAGAAAATGATTATTCTGGAAAAATATTTGTTGGTAATTTAAATTTGAAAGATATTTCTATTAAAACTATAAGAAATAATGTTGTTTATGTTTCACAAAAAGAGTATTTATATTCTAAAACTATTTTAGAGAATATTGATTTTTTTAGAAATGTTAAACTTGAGAAAATAGTAAATATAGCTAATATTTGTATGATTGATAAAATACTAGAAAAAAAGAAATTAGGTTATGAAACATTTATTGAAATGGATTCTAATAATTTTTCGGGAGGGGAGAAACAAAGAATTGTTTTAGCTAGAGCATTACTTAATGAATTTAATGTACTTATATTAGATGAAGCTTTAAGTGAAGTGGATTATAAAACAGAAATAAAAATTATTGCAAATTTGAAATCTAATTTTAAAGATAAAACAATAATATATGTTAGTCACAAGAAATTAAGTAGATATTTTGAAAGGGTTATTAATATAGATGAATTATAGATATTATGATTTACTAAATTTGAAATGCAGTTATAAATATGTAATAATTATTTTTATGGTATTATTATTTATAATAATTTTTTTAAGTAGTGTATATAAATTATATGATACTTATGAAATTAGAGGTATATATAACAGTGGTTCAATAATTATTAATGTTCCAATAGAAAATGTTAATTTCTTTTCTGCTAGTGAATTTGTAGTAGTTGAAAATAAAAAATATTCATTTAAACTACTTAAATACGGTGATATATATTCAGATACAATTATTTATCAAGAAATTGTTATTAGTTTACATAAAGAATGCGCGGAAAATGAAGTGATAAATATGATTTTTCATAAGAATGAAGAACGAATCATTTATAAAATATGGGAATTGCTACTATAGAGAGGAGTGTATGAAATTAACAACTAATGAGCTGAATCATATTACAGGAGGCGGCATAAGTTTTGGTTTAGCTTTATCAATAGTAAGTGGTTTAGTGTTTGTAGCAGGGTTAATAAGTGGTTATTTTAATCCAAAAAAATGTAATATAGAATAAGGAGAATTATGAAGTTAAGCAATAGTGAATTATGCGAAATTGTAGGTGGAGTTAATCTAACTGCATCAATGATTTCAGCAATAGGAAGCTTGTTTTCTAAGTTGTTTGAAATAGGTGAAAATTTAGGTTCAGCTATATACAGAATAACGAAAAAACATTTTTGTTAAAAAAAATGCCGTAAATTCGGCATTTTCTATTGTCACATTCTTTTTTAAGTGATATAATAATTAACGTAAAAACGAAGGGAGGGCGAAAATGACAAAGGTAGTAGTGAAAGATGGTAATGTTGATGGTGCTTGGAAAAAATTTAATGCAAAAGTTGCTAAGAGTGGCGTCCTTTCTGAACTAAAGAAAAGAAAACATTATGAAAAACCGGGTGTAAAAAGAAGAAACGAAATTAAAGAAGGAATTAAAAATTCTCGTAAAAGTAGTAAAAAAAGAAACCGTGATTAAGGAATGATTAATATGTTAAATGAAATTAACGAACAAATGAAATTGTCTTTAAAAAGTGGGGACAAATTTAAATTATCTGTACTTAGAATGTTGAAAAGTGCTATTCAAAATGAATCTATTAATAAAAAGAAAGAATTAATAGATGAAGAGATTATGATTGTTTTAAAAAAACAAGTTAAAATGAGAAAAGATTCTCTTGAAGAATACAAAAAATACAATAAAATTGAAGAAGTTGAAAATTTAGAAAAAGAAATTAATATCTTATCGGTTTATTTACCTGTTGAGCTATCTAAAGAGGAAACAGAAAAACTTATAAATGAGATGATCAATGAGTTAAAGCCTTTAGGGCAAAAAGATATGGGTAAATGTATGAAATATGCAACTGAAAATTTTAAAAATGTTGATATGGCATTAGTAAGTTCAATTATAAAAGAAAAATTAAGTCAAATATAGGATACTTCCTATATTTTTTTTTTGATACATGATATAATAGTTACATGAGAAATATATTTAATTATACTAAACAAGATTTAGAAGTTTATTTAGAAGAAATAGGTTATAAAAAATTTTCTGCGACACAAATAATAGAATGGATTTATAGGCATAAAAATTATTGTTTTGAAGGTTTCACTAATATAAATAAAGATTTAAAAGAACATTTAAAAGAAAATTTTGTACTTGACTTTATAAAAATAAAAAAAATTCAGGAGGATACAGAAGTATCAAAATTTTTATTTGAATTAAAAGATGGTGAATTTATTGAAGCAGTTTTAATGAAACATCACTATGGTCTATCGGTTTGTATTTCGAGTCAAGTTGGATGTAATATGGGATGTACATTTTGTGAGAGTGGAAAACTTAAAAAAGTTAGAAATTTAGATGTGTGTGAAATGATTCAGCAAATTTTACTTATTGAAAGTCATATTAATACTAAGATAAATAGTATTGTTATTATGGGGATTGGTGAACCATTTGATAATTATGATAATATAATAAAGTTTTTAAAGTTAGCTAATGATCCAAAAGGATTAGAAATTGGTGCTAGACATATTACTGTATCTACATGTGGGTTAGTTCCAAAAATTCTTGAGTTTGCAGATTTTCCTTTACAAGTTAATTTAGCTATCTCTTTGCATGCTTCTAATGATGAAGTTCGTAATATGCTTATGCCTGTAAACAAAGTGTATAATTTAAAAGAATTAATTAATGCTATTAAGGTATATATAGAAAAAACAGGTAGACGAGTTACTATAGAATATGTTATGCTTAATAATATAAATGATAGTGATAAAGATGCTTTTGAGTTAGTTGAACTTTTAAGAGGTATGAATGTTTATATTAATTTAATACCTTATAATAATACTTCTAGTTCTTATGAATGTAGTACTGAAGTTAGAGTAAGGGATTTTTGTAAAATAATAAAAGATAAAGGTTTAGATGTGACAATTAGAAAAAAAATTGGCGCAAAAATTGATGCGGCATGTGGTCAACTAAGGAGTAACGAGGTGGAATAATGAAAACATTTTATTTAACAGATTCAGGAAAAGTAAGGAATCATAACGAAGACAGTGTAACAATACTTAAAAATCAAAATAATGAATTTTTATTAATCGTTGCAGATGGAATGGGTGGACATAGAAAAGGTGAAGTTGCATCTGCATTAACACTTACTCTTTTAGGGAAAAGATTTTTAGAAACTCCATCTATTGGATCTAAAGTGGATGCAATTAATTGGCTTAATGATAATGTTAATATTATTAATAAAGAAATATTAGATTATGCTGATAATAATGAGAATTCTAAAGGTATGGGAACAACATTAGTGGCTTCAATTGTAACTAAAAATTATATTATTTTTGTTAATATTGGAGATTCATCAGGTTATGTTATTAAAAATAAAAAATTGTATAAAATAACAAAAGATCATACACTAGTTAATTTACTTGTTGATGCTGGGAATATCACTGCTGAGGAAGCCAAAAATCATCCTAAAAAAAATGTATTGATGAGAGCTCTTGGAGTTACTGCTAATGTTGAGCGTGATATTTTTGAAGTTGATAGAAAATGTGATGGAATATTTTTATGTAGTGATGGCCTTACTAATATGTTAACAGATGAACAAGTTGAAAAAATAATTAATGATAATGAATTAAGTATAGAAGAAAAGGTTAGTAAAATGATTAGAAAGTGTAATGCTAGAGGGGGAACTGATAATATATCAGTAGCATTGTTACTAGACGAAAGTGGTGATAATTAGTGATAATGAAGGGTCAAAAGATTAGTGATAGATATCAGATAATTAAAAGTATTGGTGAAGGTGGCATGGCTAATGTTTATCTTGCTTATGATACTATTTTAGATAGAGAAGTTGCAGTAAAAGTTTTAAGAGGAGATCTTGCAAGTGATGAAAAATTTGTTAGAAGATTTCAAAGAGAAGCTTTAGCAGCATCTAGTTTAACAAATCCTAATGTTGTGGAAGTATATGATGTTGGTGAAGATTCAGGTGAATATTATATAGTAATGGAATATGTTGAAGGCAAACATTTAAAACATTTGCTGAAAAAAAGAGGTAAACTAACTATAGCGGAAGTTGTTGATATAGCGCTTCAAATAACTAATGGTTTATCAGTAGCTCATGAATCGTATTTGATACATAGAGATATAAAACCGCAGAATATATTGATATTAGATAATGGTTTAATAAAAATAACCGACTTTGGGATAGCTGTTGCAATGAATGCAACTCAGCTTACTCAAACTAATTCAGTTATGGGAAGTGTACATTATTTACCTCCTGAACAAGCAATGGGAAAGCAGGCGTCTTTGCAAAGTGATATATACTCAATTGGTATTTTACTTTATGAATTAGTCGCTGGTAAGCTTCCATTTACAGGAGATAATGCTGTTGAAATAGCGTTAAAACATTTAAAAGAAAATGTTCCGCTAATAAGTACAGAAGTTTCAAATATACCTCAAAGTATTGAAAATATAATTATGAGAGCTACTGCTAAAAATCCAAAAAATAGATATCCTGATGCTAAAGTAATGCATGAAGATTTAAAAACTTGTTTGGATGATAGTAGAAAAAATGAAAAACGTATAGAGCTTAAGTATCCTGAGACGGATTATGATGAAGCTAAAGCAATGAAAATTGCAAAAAATAATGAAGAAAAAGATAAGAAAAAAACTGAAATTAAAGCTAAGGAGGTGGAAGTCATAGCTAAAAAAGTTAATCAAAGTGATTATAAAAAGTCAAATAAATTTTTGATTATATTAGGAAGTATTTTTACAGGATTAGTACTTATAGTAACAACAATCATTGTGTTTATTCCAATGTTAACAGACTCAGAACAAGTTGAAATACCTGATGTTTCGAATATGACGCCTACAGAAGCAATTAAAGAGCTTCAGGCGGCTGGTTTTATAGTATCAGATACAGAAATAGAGCAAACTAGTAAAACTGTTGATGTTGGAGATATTATTAAGACTAGTCCACTTGCTGGAAGTAAAAGAAAAGAGGGCTTTGAAGTTACTTTATATGTTTCGATAGGTAATACTTCACTAGTTATAGAAGATTTCACTGGTGATAATTATTCTGAAGTAAAAGGAAGATTAGAAGCACTAGGACTTAAAGTATTAGTGGAAAAACAAGAAGTTTCAGACAAAGATAAAGAATATGATGAAGATGAAATAATAGATCAAGATATTGAAGAAGGTGTTGAATTATCATCGGGAGATACAATTACATTGTATATACCAGATTTAGATTTTTATCCTGATTTTGTTGCTGAAGGAGCAAGTGAAGAAGACGTAAGAGAGTTTGCTGAAGAATTTAATTTAATTTTAAAGGTAGAAGAAAAAGAAGATGGAAGTGTTGAAGTTGGTACTGTTATTGATCAAAGTAGAGATGCTGGTACAAATGTAGTATCTGGTGCTGAATTCACTATTACTATTGCCACAAAACCTGCTGAAGGTAGTGAAGAGCAAGGGAATTCAACTAATGACAATGAAACTAGCGATGGTTGTGATGATCCAACGCTGGGTTGTATAGCACAGTGAGTTTATGATAGCAAAAGGAATAATAGTTAAAAATATAAGTAATAGTTATGTTGTTGACGCTGAAGGCGAAGAATATACTTGTATTCCAAGAGGAGTTTTTAGACATGAAAAAAAAATTCCTCTAGTTGGGGATACAGTAGAAATAGAGACGGATACTAAAACTATAACGAAAATATATGATAGAACTAGTTCATCAGACAGACCGCCTGTTGCAAATATTAATTACGCATTAATAGTAACTAGTGTAAAAAAACCTGATATATCACTTAGTTTATTAGATAGATTAATTGTTATATTTGAATCTAGGAATATTCAACCTATACTTTGTTTTACTAAATTAGATTTAGTTAGTAATAAAGAAAAAAAAGAAATAATGAAAATATTAAAATATTATAAAAAAATTGGGTATGAAGTTGTAACGAATAGACAAATGTTTAAATTGAAAATGATTATGAAAAATAAAATAGCTTTTTTAGTAGGTCAAACTGGTGCTGGAAAAAGCACGCTACTTAACAAACTAAATAGTAAATTAAATATTGAAACTAAGCCTATATCAGAGGCTTTAGGTAGAGGCGTTCATACAACTAGACATACTGAATTATATAAAATATCAAAATTTTATATTGCTGATACT
>CAYJEI010000003.1:24723-38413 GCA_964369155.1 uncultured Muribaculaceae bacterium
TTGAAAGATATTAAGAAAGAAGAATTAAAAAATTATTTTGTGGAGTTTAAGAATATTAAATGTGAGTTTGATGATTGTAATCATGATAAAGAAAATTGTAATGTTAAAATTGCTGTTGTAAATAATAAAATAATGTCATCTAGGTATAATAGTTATATTAAATTTTATAAGGAGTTATATGAAAGTCGCAGTAAGTTATATAAGTAGTAATTATAGTTTAAAAGAGACTATTAAGAAAATTAATTTAAGTAATGCTGATTATATTCATATGGATTTAATGGATGGAAGGTATGTTGCTAATAAAAACTTTACAATATTTAATTTCAAAAAAGTATTTAAGTTATCTAAAAAGAAAATAGATGTACATTTTATGGTTTTAAATCCAGAAAAATATTTAAGTAAGATAAAAAAGTTTTCTTTAGTTAAAAATATTTATTTTCATCCAGAAACCTCTAGTAATCCTGAAAAGTTTATATTAGATTGTAAAAGATTTGGTTTTTCTCCTGGAATTGTAATTAATCCTGATGAAGATATTTATAAATATAATAAATTTTATAAATCAGTTGATAGAATTTTAATAATGAGTGTTAAACCCGGGATGGGTGGACAAAAATTTTTATCTGAAACACCACTTAAAATAGAAGAGTTAATAAAATATAAAAAGAAAAATAAAGAATATTTTGAAATTGCAGTTGATGGTGGAATAAATGATAGAATCATAAAAAAAATCAATAAATTAGATATTGATTACGTAATTAGCGGTTCATTTATATGTAAAAGTAATGATTATAATATGCAAATTAACAAAATAAAAAAAGACTAAGCAGCTGCTTTGTCTTTTTTGTTATTTTTATTTAAAGTTTTAAGTTCTCTAGCGCTTAATCTAACTTTTATACCATTAATTATTCTTGTTTGTAAATTAGGCTTTTGTTGTTTTTTTGTAGCATTCATTGCATGAGATCTTTTGTTCCCTGTTAAAGGTTTTTTAGTTGTTATTTTTGTAGCCATACTTATTGCCTCCTTTTGTACAAATAAAACTTTAACATAAAAAAATGGAAAAGTCAATTTATTTAGTAAAAAAACTTGACTTTTTTGAGATTTTGGATATAATATATAAGCTGTTTAAAAAGGGAAAATTATGGAAGAAGAAAATTTAATAAATAAAAAAATAGGAATTACTACGCCTAATGAAAGCTTTAGAAGTGAAAATTTTGGAAAAAAAATTTTTGGTATAGCATCTGATTCAGCTGAATTTGATGATGAAATTAAAAAACATTTGTTAAAAGCTAATGAAGGTAGTTATGAATCTAAGAGCAAGTTATTAGCTTATTATATGGGTGAAGCGCAAGAATTAATAGAAAATTGGTCAATCTATATTTTTAGAAAAGATGAACTATTAAATATTGCATTTACTGAGATTATAAGATTTATTGCAACATATAATGAAAATGATTATGAAAATGTAGATATTAATAAATATATATCTGAGTTCATAAAAACGAAGATAAAAATCACTTCAAGTGAACATGTAACTGAAAATAAATTACGTTCCTCTACTGGAGAGTATTTTGATAATCTTGTTGTTTATATGAAAAATAACTCTAATAGAATTAATACATTATTATTTCAGTTTAATATGTACTTTAGTAATATACTTTCTAAAGATGAATTTGTTATGTTGGCATTATATTATAATCTATATGGTGGAGAAAATTCGCCAGAATATTTGTCTGGCGTTCTACAGGCTTTAAGCGATGAAAAAAAGCAAATGGTAAATAACCTTCTTAGAGGAAAGTATTCGGAAAAAGAATTAGGTTCTGCTATTAAAAGAGTAAAATCTGAATTAAAGGGTTCTCATAAATGTAAAAAATACTTAAGTTCTCAAGATAATGCTTCAAAGGAAACTTTAGGAGAAATGCTTAAAAGTGTTGGTTTAACATTATCTGAGAAAGAATATATTTATTTAATAAATAAAAAATATACAAAAGAGGAAACAGCTAATTTTATTGTAAATATAAAAGTTAAGGTAGAAAAACATTTGAAGTTATCAGAAGATGATGATTATGCTAGAATACTAAAACAAAAATAAATATATCTATTTAATAGATATATTTTTTTGTTTTTTATGGTATAATAATCATTGTAATTAGAAAGGTTAAATTTATAATGAAGTATATACCATTTAATATTAAAACTGATTATTATTTATTAAATAGTTTAATTAAAATCGATGAATTAATAAATTTTTGTGTGAATAATAACGTTCAAGTATGTGCTATATGTGATAATAATTTGGGAGCTTCATTTGAATTTTATCAAAAATGTAAAAAAAATAATATCAAGGCAGTTATAGGTTTAGAAGTTGACTTTGAAGGTAATATATTATATTTGTATCCTGAAAATGAAACTGGGTATAAGAACTTATTAAAGATAAATACATTAATGGAAAATAATAGATTAACAGAGCAGCAACTGATTAAATATAGTAATTTTATTACATGTATTTTATCTTATCAAAGTATTAATATATTTACAAAGGTAAATTTTTTTGAGAATTTATTTATTGGCTATACTAATGATGATGAAAAACTAAATGCATTAATTATTAGTTCTAATGTTATTTATAATCCTGATGTTAAAATGTTTTATAAAGAGGACAAAGTATATTTGGAATATTTAAATAAATTAGGTGGACTAAATAATTTAATTAAAGATAATTATTTGAAAGAAGTTAAGTTAGATATGCAAGATGAGTATAATTGCTTTTTTAGTAAAATTAATTTATCTTTTAATAATACTACAAAATATATTCCAAAATTTAATGAACATACAGATTCATTTGAATATTTAAAGAGGCTTGCGAAAATTGGTTTAGAAAAAAGATTAGCAGGAATTTCATTAGAAAGATATGATGAAAGATTAAATTATGAATTAGAAGTAATTAAAGATATGGGTTTTACTGATTATTTTTTAATTGTATATGATTATGTTTTATATGCAAAAAAAAATAAGATATTAGTAGGCCCTGGTAGGGGTTCGGCTGCTGGGTCTTTGGTATGCTATGCAATTGGAATTACTGATATTGACCCAATTAAATATGATTTACTATTTGAAAGATTTTTAAATAAAGATAGAATTACTATGCCTGATATAGATATTGATTTTGATAGTGAAAAAAGAGAAGAAATTATAAATTATGTAAGAAATAAATATGGTAGTGAAAATGTGGCTGTTGGGCTAACATATAGTACACTTAAGTCTAAAATGATTTTAAGAGAGATTTCTAAAATAGAAAATATTAATACTGATATATTTAATAAATTTATAAATATAATTGATAGGAGTAAATCTTTATCTGAAAATTATAAAAATAATATGGTAGTAAAGTATTTAAATACTTATAGTGAATTGAAAAAAGTTTATAAAGTTTCACTCAAGCTTGAAAATATTAAAAAAAATATATCTACACATGCAGCTGGTGTTGTTATATGTTCCGAAGCGCTAGATAATGTAATACCAATTAAATTAGTAAATAATAATTATTCAACTGGTATAACTATGGATTATTTAGAAGATTTAGGTATATTAAAAATGGACTTTTTAGGACTTAAAAATTTAACAATTATTTCAAAAATTATAAATGAAATTGGTGAAGATGTACTTAAGAATATTGATTTAAATGATAGTAAAGTAATTAAACTCTTTACTGATGCGAAAACTGATTCTATTTTTCAATATGAGACTCCTGCAATGAAAAGACTTCTTAGGAAGTTGAAACCTAAAAATTTTGATGAAATAGTAGCTGCAGTTGCATTGGTTAGACCTGGACCATCTGAATTTTTAGATGAATATATATATAATAAACATAATAGTGAGAAAATATTTTATACTGATAGTAGGCTTAAAAATATTTTAGAAGAAACATACGGGATTATTTTGTATCAAGAGCAAATTATAAAAATATTTGTAGAAATAGCTGGATTTACTGCTTCTGAAGCTGATTTAATTAGAAGATCCATTAGTAAGAAAAAAGGGGATTTTATAATTGAAAGTAGAGCTAAATTTGTTAAAGGAAGTATAGATAATGGTTATAAAGAAAATGAAGCTAATTTGATATATGATAAAATAATTAAATTTGCAGGCTATGGATTTAATAAATCTCATTCTGTTGCTTATGCAATCATAGCTTTTCAAATGGCGTATTTAAAAGTGTATTATGAGATTAATTTTGCAAGTGTAATATTAAATGATAATAAGGATGATGTTTTAGCAGAAAATTTTTTAATAGAGTTAAAGAATAAAAATATTAAGATTATTAAGCCGGATATTAATTTTAGTAAAGAAAATTTTTATATTCAAAACAATAATTTGATTTTACCTTTTTCAATGATAAAAGGAGTTTCAAAAGAAGTTGTTACTTCTATATTAAATGGTGCACCTTATAGTGATTTTTTTGATTTTATTTTAAAGAATAAAGATTTAAAAGTTAATGTAATTGAAACGTTAATTAAAGCGGGGGCATTTAGAAGTTTGAAAGTTAATATGAGCGTGCTTTTAAATGGTATAAATATAGCAAAAAATTATGCAGACTTAAAAGGCTATGGGCCCAAACCAATTTTGCCTTTTGTTGAAGAGCTATCAGAAAAACAAATACTTAAAAATGAACTTGATATTTTTGGTTTTTATTTAGGTAATCATCCTGCGTCAAAATACGTTAATCCTAAAATTATGAAGTTAGTTAATAAAGAAAGAAATTTATTTAATAGCATTACAACTGTTGTGTTAGTTGAAGATATTAAGGTAATAAAAACTAAAAAAAATACTGATATGGCATTTTTAAAGGTTTCAGACGAAACGCAAAAAGATGACTTTTTAGTTTTTAGTGAAAATTTAAAATATTTAGAAAATGTAAATAAAAATGATTTGATTATTGTTGATGGAAAAGTAAGTAAGTCATTTGACAAGATAAGTGTTATTGTAAATAAAATTAGAAAAGAGTAGTAAATATGAATAGTGAGTTGAAAAGATTTTTTGATTCTATAAATTATAAAAATGATAGTTTTGGTGATTCTAAAATAGAAAAGGTTATTTTAAATAAAAAGTTAGATTCTTTTGATGTGTTTATAAAACTAGAAAAAATCATGAATATTGATGTTGTAAATGAGCTTTTTGAGAAGAAAGAAAGTGGTATCCAAGGAAAAAAATGTAATATATATTTGAGTGCTGAAAACGTTACTAAAGGTGATATTGAAAATTATTTGAATATATATATAAATAATTTAATTATTAAAAGACCATCATATAGTATTTTGAAAGAATATAGCTTAGAAATAGAAAATAATAATATTACTATTATTATAGGTAATCAAATATTAGGAGCTGAGCTTGACTTTGAAGCTAAAAATATAGAAAAATTTTTAGCTTTATATGGCATGGAAAATTATGTTGTTGTTATTAGGAGTAATTTAGAAAATAGTAAAAGCTTATCAGAAGTAATTATGGAAAGCAAAAATGTTACATATGAGAAGAAAGATGACACTATTATAATGGGAGTACATAAAGATGGGAATGTTACTGCTTTAAATAATATTTTTGGTGAAACTAAAAATGTTATTATTGAAACCTATGTCTTTGATGTGGAAGTATCTGAACGTAAAGGTAGTAAGGGAACTGTTTATATTCTCAATCTTAAGCTTTCTGACAATACTGATAGTTATTTGGCAAAAATGGTAAAATTTGAAGAAGAACCTTTTTATAAAGTGGCCAAAAAATTAAAAAAGGGTTCATGGTATAGAATTCACGGTAATATAGAGCAAGATTTATATTTAAAGCAATTAGTTTTATCAATTAGAAATATAGAAGCTATACCTTCAAAAGATATAAAAGTTAAAGATAATGCTCCTGTTAAAAGGGTTGAGCTTCATGCACATACAATGATGAGTGCTATGGATGGGGTAATAGATGCTTCTAGTTTAGCAAAATTTGCATCTAAACTTGGGCATAAAGCTGTAGCAGTTACTGATCATAATGTATTACAGGCGTATCCAGATTTATTTAATAGTTTATGGAAAATTAATTATGGTAAAGAAGCTGCTGATAAATTTAAAATACTATATGGTCTTGAAATGAATGTTGTTGATACTGATTCTAAACTTTTTTATGGTAATGAAGACTTTTATTTTAAAGATGTTGAATATGTTGTTTTTGATACTGAAACAACTGGATTTAATGCTGGTAAAGATCAAATGATTGAAATTGGTGCGATTACAGTGAAAAACGGAGAAGTAGTTTCTAGATTTGATGAACTTATATCTTGTGATAGAACTCTTCCTAAAATTATTACAGAACTTACTGCAATAACTGATGAAATGCTTAAAGGGCAAGATTCTGAGGAAAATGTTACAAAAAGATTTTTAGAATATATTGGAAATAGGCCTATGGTAGCTCATAATGCTGCATTTGATATTGGTTTTATGAAAGCTGCTTGTTCAAAATATAAATTAAAAGATTTTACTAATACTGTTATAGATACTATGGCACTTGCTAGAACACTATTTCCTGATTGGCGTAATCATAAATTATCTAATTTAGTAAAACAACTTGAAGTCGAATGGGATGAAGATAAACATCACAGGGCTGATTATGATTCAGAAGGAACTGCAAAGTGTTTTTATAAAATGATATCTAAATTAGATGAGGACATTTTAAAAATAAGTCAATTAGAAAATTTAATAGATAAAGAAAATATAATTAAATTTGCTAGACCTTTTCATATTAGTATTTTAGCTAAGAATGCAGAAGGACTTAGAAATTTATTTAAAATAGTATCAATTGCTAATACTAAATACTTATATAAAGGTAAAGAACCTAAAATACCTAGAGATGAATTATTAAAGCATAGGGATGGTCTTATATTTGGTTCTGGTTGTGTTAATGGTGAAGTATTTGAAAAAGGATTTAATTTAGATGATGAAGAACTACAAGCTATGATGTCTTTTTATGATTACATAGAAGTTTATCCTGCTAATGTTGTAAATCATTTAATAGGGAGAGAATCGCAGTTTCATTTTGTAGATGAATATCATGGTTATATAAAACGATTAGTTAAAGTTGCTAGGAATGCTGATAAGTTAGTTGTTGCTACTGGAGATGTTCATAATTTAAGGCCAGAAGATCTTATTTCCAGAAAAATTATTATTAATCAAAAAACTGGTGGTAAGTTACATCCCTTAAATAGAAAAAATATAGAAATACCTAACCAATATTTTTTAACTACTGATGAAATGTTAGAGGCTTTTGCATTTTTAGGTGAAAAAGATAGTTATGAAATAGTTGTCTTAAATACAAATAAAATTGCTGATGAAATTGAAGTGTTGGAAATTATTAAAAAAGATTTGTATACGCCACTTTTAGATAATTCAGCTGATATTACTAGAGAAATGGTATATAATAGAGCATATGAAATATATGGAAATCCACTTCCTGAAAATATTAAGGAAAGAATAGAGGCAGAGCTTGCTGGTATCATAGGCGGAGGTTTTGATGTTATATACTTGATTGCTGAAAAATTAGTTAAAAAAAGTAATAGTGATGGATATTTTGTTGGGTCTAGGGGATCTGTTGGTTCGTCATTTGTTGCAACTATGATGGGTATTACCGAAGTTAATGGGCTTCCGGCGCATTATGTTTGTCCATCTTGTAAAAAAAGTGTTTTTGAAGTTAATGATAAAGTTTTAGCTGAAGAATATTCTAGTGGTTATGATATGCCTAATTTAGTTTGTGAATGTGGTACTAATATGAAAAAAGAGGGTCAAGATATGCCATTTGCAACATTCCTTGGTTTTAAAGCTGAAAAAGTACCAGATATTGATCTTAACTTTTCAGGTGATAATCAATCGGATGCACATAATTATGTTAAGGAGCTATTTGGAGAAGCGAATGCGTATCGTGCCGGTACAATTTCTACAGTAGCAGATAAAACTGCTTATGGATATGTTAAAGCGTACTGTGAAGAAAAAGGAATAATCTTAAATCCAGTTGAAATAGAAAGATTATCAAAAGGATGTACTGGTGTTAAAAGAACAACTGGACAGCATCCTGGAGGTATAATTGTTATACCTCAAAATATGGATGTTTATGATTTTACAGCTTATCAGTTTCCAGCTGATGAACCAGATTCAAGTTGGTATACTACACATTTTGACTTTCATGCTATTCATGATAACGTCTTAAAACTAGATATACTAGGGCATGATGACCCAACTATGCTTAAATATTTGGGTGATACTACGGGACTTGATGTTGCTGCTATTACTTTCGATGATGAGAAAGTTTTATCGCTTTTCCAAAATCCGGATGCTTTAAATGTAAAAGAAGACGATATTATGTGTCCAACTGGAACTCTAGGTATACCGGAATTTGGGACTAATTTTGTAATTAAAATGCTACAAGAAATTAAACCTTCAAGATTTTCTGATTTGGTTAAAATTTCGGGGTTATCTCATGGTACTGATGTGTGGCAAGGAAACGTTAGAGATTTAATTGTTAATGATGTAGCTACATTTGATAAAGTTGTTGGTTGTCGTGATGATATCATGGTATTTTTAATTAACTATGGTATGGAACCAGCAGCAGCTTTTAAAATAAGTGAATTTGTTCGTAAGGGTAAAGCTACTAAGGAACCTGATAAATGGGTAGGCTTTGCAGATCAAATGAGGTCTTGTGAAGTACCTGAGTGGTTTATCGAATCTTGTAGAAGAATTAAATATATGTTCCCTAAGGCTCATGCATGTGCTTATGTAATGATGGCTTATAGGGTGGCATATTTTAAAGTATATTATCCACTGTATTATTATTCAGCGTTTTTCTCAATTAGGAGAAGTGATTTTGATGTTGCAGCTATGATTAAAGGTAAAGAAGGTATTAGAAGAAAAATAGCAGAAATTAAAGAAAAAGGTTATGCTGCTACTGCTAAAGAAATGGCTGTTGCTGATACACTTAACGTTGCACTTGAAATGTTAGCTAGAGGATTTAAGTTTTCGAATATTAATATAGAAAGATCTAAGGCTAAGACTTTTGTTATAGATGAGGCTAATAAAGAACTTGTGCTTCCATTTATGGCAGTGGATGGTTTAGGTGAATCTGTTGCTTACAAAATTGAAGAAGAAAGAGAAATTAAACCATTTTATTGTATTGAGGATTTTGCTGGTAGAGGTAAAGTTAATCAAACAACTATTGGTAAACTTAGGGATCTGGGTGTTTTTGAAGGATTACCTGAATCTGCCCAAATGAGTTTGTTTTAAATAAATTTTACTTGTATTTTAAGCAATATTAACATATAATATATGTAAGAACGAGGATCAAGACACGTTTGTTAATAAAACATTTATAGAGATTTAGTGGATGGTGAAAACTAAAAATTGTTTATTAATAAATATCACTTGTGAGTTGATATCTGAAATTATAGTAAGATTATCCGGGTTATTACGTTATAAATATTAGAGAAAAAATTAAGGTGGTACCACGAATAGTTCGTCCTTTGGGGATGGGCTATTTTTTTATTTTAGGAGGAAAATATGAAAAAATTTAAAGAATTAAGTAAATTAAGTGTTTATGAAACTGAAAAAGCTATAAGTGAAAAATGGAATAAACTTGATATTTACAATAAAACAATTAATGAGCGAAATGAAAGTGAAAATTTTGTTTTTTATGATGGACCTGCAACTGCTAATGGTTATCCAGGACTTCACCATATGGTTTCAAAGTTTTTAAAAGATAGTTTTTGTAAATATCAAACAATGAATGATAAGAAAGTTTTAAGGAAAATAGGATGGGATACTCATGGTCTTCCTGTTGAACTTCAGGTTGAAAAAGAACTAGGTTTTAAAGACAAAAATGATATTGAAAAGTATGGTATAAAGGATTTTAATATCAAATGTAAAGATTCTGTTTTAAGAAATAAAGAATTATTTAGTGATTTAACAACTAAAATGGGTCAGTTTGTTGATTTAGATAATCCTTATATTACTTATGATAATAATTATATTGAAACTGAGTGGTGGATTTTAAAGAAATTTTTTGATGAAGGTTTATTTTATGAAGGTCATAAAATTGTTCCATATTGTCCTAGATGTGGGACGGGTCTTGCATCTCATGAAGTTGCACAAGGATATAAAGAAGTATCTGTAAATACTGTAACTGTTCCTATGAAATTAGTAGGTGAAGATGCTTATTTATTAGTTTGGACAACAACTCCGTGGACACTTATTTCTAATGTTGCAGTTTGTGTTAATCCAAATGAAGATTATATTAAAGTAAGTTCTAAAGGAAATAATTTTATTTTAGCAAAAGCGCTTGCTCCAAAAATTTTGGGTGAAGAGTTTGATGTTTTAGAAAATTATAAAGGTAAGGATTTAGAATTTAAAGAGTATGAACAATTACTTCCATTTTTAAAATCTGATAAAAAAGGATTTTATGTTGTTTGTGATGAATATGTTACAATGGAAGATGGTACTGGAATAGTTCATATAGCACCTGCATTCGGTGAAGATGATGCTAAAGTAGGGAGAAAGTATGATTTGCCTTATTTTAATCCAGTGGGCGAGGATGGATGTTATACTGAAGGTCCTTGGAAAGGTTCATTGGTATTTGATGCGGATTTAGAAGTTATTAAGTATTTAAAAGAAAATGATAAATTATTTTCTAAACAAAAAATAGAGCATAACTATCCGCATTGCTGGAGATGTTCTACTCCACTTATTTATTATTCTAAACCTTCATATTATTTAAAAGTTACTTCTTTTAAAGATAAAATAATTGAAGCTAATAAAAAAATAAATTGGTATCCATCGTTTGTTGGTGAAAAAAGATTTGGTAATTGGCTTGAAAATTTAAATGATTGGGCAATTTCTAGAAATAGATACTGGGGAACTCCTCTTCCTTACTGGACTTGTGAATGTGGACATAATCATATGATAGGGTCTAGAAAAGAATTAGTAGAATTGGCTATTGAAAATATTGATGAATCTATAGAGCTTCATAGACCTTTTATAGATGATGTTCATTTGAAATGTGAAAAGTGTAATGGGCAAATGACTAGATGTAGTGATGTAATTGATTGTTGGTTTGATTCTGGAGCTATGCCGTTTGCTCAATATCATTATCCTTTTGAGAATAAAGAATTATTTAATTCTCAGTTTCCAGCAGATTTTATATGTGAAGGAATAGATCAAACAAGAGGATGGTTTTATACGCTTTTAGTAATTTCGACATTTGTAAAAGGTATATCTCCATTTAAAAATGTTTTAGTAAATGAATTATTACTCGATGCAAATGGAAAAAAAATGAGTAAAAGTAAGGGGAATATAGTTGAACCGTTTACTACTATGAAAGAGTATGGAGCTGATACTGTAAGATTTTATATTCCTTATGTATCTCCTGTTTGGACTCCACTTAAATTTGATATAAATGGTCTTAAAGAAGTTTATTCTAAATTCTTTAATCCACTTAAAAATACATATAATTTCTTTAGTTTATATGCTAATACTGATAATATAAATATTGATGATTGTAATGTTTCGCTTAACGATAGAGAAGAGATTGATAAATGGATTATATCTAGATATAACTCAGTTTTAAAAACTGTTACTGAAGGATATGAAGAATATGATCTTAATAAAGTGACTAAAACTGTGGCTGAATTTGTTTCAGAAGATTTATCAAATTGGTATATTAGAAGAAATCGAAATAGATTTTGGTCAAGTGATTTAGATAATTCTAAAAAGTCTGTATATATTACAACTTATGAAGTATTAATCGGTATATCTAAAATGATTGCCCCAATAGTGCCTTTCTTATCAGAGGAGATATATACAAACTTAACAGATGATTTAACTGTGCATACTGCATTGTTTCCGAAATATGATGAAAGTTTAATTAATGTTCATTTAGAAGAAAAAATGGATTTAGTTAGAAATTTAATTTCAATTGGTCGTAAAGTAAGAGAAGAAAATAAAATAAAAGTAAGACAACCAATAAGTGAAATTTTAGTTGATGCAAAAAATGAAGAAATTTTAAATGATTTAGTATTACTAATGAAAGAAGAATTAAATGTTAAAAAAGTAATATTTGAAACAGATTTATCTAAGTACATGAATTTAGAAGTAAAACCTAATTTCAAAGAAGTAGGTAAGGTTTTAGGTCCTAAAATTAATGAATTTAAATCTGTTTTAGAAAGCTTATCTATAGAAGATATTAATGCACTTAATACTGGTAAGGAAATTACTGTGAAATTGTCAAATGAGGATTTTGTAGTAACTAAGGAAATGATTGAAATAAGAGTTACTGAAAAAGAAGGTTTAAGTGTTGGAACTTTAAATAATAATTTTGTGGTACTTAATACTGAATTAAATGAGGATTTGATTAATGAGGGACTAGCTAGAGAATTTATTTCAAAAGTGCAGAATTTAAGAAAAGAGCTTGATTTAAATGTTCAAGATAGAATAACAATAATTTACAATTCTATTCCTGAAGTAGAGAAAGCGATTTTTAAAGAAGAAGAGTACATTAAAAGTGAGACTCTTGGTATTAAAATTACAAAAGATAGTAATAAAAATTTTGATACAAAATTAAATGAATATGAACTATATTTAACAATTGAAAAAGCACTACAGTAATGTAATGTTTTTTTATGGACATCAAGAGTACTTTATTATAATATATATTTAGGAGATGATTTTATGAACTTGAAAAATGAACCTAATTCAAAACTTAGTTATATATATTACACTACTTGTAATCAAATGGAAAAAGATTTAGTAATAAAAGAATTTGGTAGACGTTTTAAAAATTCAAAGTTTGCAATAGATGAACAAAAGGAGTTATATATTCAAGATAGGTTTAGCTCTGCTTCGAAAGATACGCTTGAATTTATTTCTAATAACAGAGATAAAATTATAGTGTTTGATGGTATTAAGGATATTGATAATTTAACAAAACTGATCGCAGCTGAATATATTAAAAATTTAAATTCAAATTTCGATAATATGTTAGTAATAGATGAAAAGAAATTTTTTGATATGATTAAAACTGCTCTATATTTTGAAATTTGCGGTAAAAAGAACAAAAAATTATATAGTTTAGTTTATAGAGGAATAGCAAGTATATACTCCGAAATGCCTTGTGTAATTAATGCTATGCAAAGTACCTTTGAAGGTATAATTGATTTTGGTAATTGTTTTGTTTATCCAATAGATAATGTGTTTATACTAGGTGAAGATATTAAAGTGTTTGAAGAAAGGGGAGCTGACTTATCTAATTATTTAATAAGTGATAATCCTTCTATGCAAGTTTTAATGGATTTGTATTATAATGAGCAACCGATGCTTAATAGTGAATATGTGATTTGTAATAAGTATCCGATTGCTGGAAAAATGATGAGTTATTTATATAATGCTGAACTTTTAAATGTTAAAAATCAAATTGAAGAATATGACAATAATATGGCAAAAGAAATGTATTTAGATACTTTAAGACATGCTGAAAGATTATTTATATCAAGAGAAAGAAAAGTTAATTGTAAAACGGAAAATGCGTATTCTAATACATTTTCTTCTGAATTTTGTGATTGTAATAATGTGTTTGCAAATATTTTACACATGTATGAACAAACTTCTTTATCTTTAGATCCTAA
>CAYJEI010000003.1:38423-39570 GCA_964369155.1 uncultured Muribaculaceae bacterium
TTCTATTGAAGAAGTGAATGTTATGATAAATTGTGATATAAATAATTTATATCAAGAAAGAATAAAGCTTAAAAATGCTATTGATGATAAAATTTTTAAAAATGAGTTGGAAACTAATGTGAAAAACAAAAAAATTGTAGCTAGTTTAATAGTTGGATTTTTGAATTTTGCTAAGTTTATTACTGAAAATGATTATGTTCAAAATTATTTTTGTAAAAAGTATATGTTAGATGAATATAATAGGTTAGCACCTCAAAGAAAAAAACTTTATGAGCAAATAAAATCTGGTTATAAAGTAGATTATAATAATATTTTTTGAATTAGAAAAAATGTATAGAAAAATATAGTTTGTTATGATAAAATATATTTGGTGATAAAGGTGTTTAAAAAGATTTTAGCGTTACTTATTGTAGCGGGAATAGGATATGGTATATATTATTTTGTATCTGATTATTTGGAAACAAAAGATGCTTGGAAGGTTGAAATAATTAACAGTAGTATAAATGTAAGAGAAGAAAGTAAAGTAAGTAGTAACCAACTTGCTACTGTATATCTTGGAGAAATTTATGTGGTTGAAGAATTTTATGATGAAGATTTGAAATTTGTTTGGTATAAAATTGAATATGATAAAGATAAATTTGGCTGGATAGCTTCGTCTCGTGATATTCCTTATGTTAAAGAAATTAATAATCCGAATTCAACAACTCCAGATGCATATGTTGTAGATTATGATAATCCAGAAGTTAGATTTAAAAGTGATGCAAATGAAGATTTATATTCTACTTATGATATAAATAGTATTAATTACGATCATTTAGAAATTACAGAAGATTCTGATTATACTATAACTCATAAAATTTATTATGAAGAAGAACCGACTGATTCAAATACTCCTCAGTGGTGGATTGAATATAGTGTAATTGATGAATTTGATAATTCAAAGGTGTTTTTACAAAGAATTGAATTTGAAATAAATCCTAGTATTGATTCTGTATATTTATTTGAAAATAGATAAAATAAACTTGCTAAAAGCATGTTTTTTTTATACAATAAAAAAAGGAGAATCTTATGTTTGCTCAAATAATTATTGAATATCCAGTTAAATCTTTAGATAAGATGTTTACTTATAAAATTCCTTTAGAATATA
>CAYJEI010000004.1:0-35669 GCA_964369155.1 uncultured Muribaculaceae bacterium
GAATGGGTGCTGAAGCTGTAAAAACTTTACTAAGTGAAGTTGATATAGCTAAAGAACTAGAAGATGTTAGAAAAGGTTTAGAAACTGCAACTAGTCAAAGAAGAGTTAAACTTGTTAAAAGACTTGATTGTTTAGTAGCATTTGAAGAATCAAAAAATAAACCAGAATGGATGATACTTGATGCAATTCCAGTAATTCCACCTGAACTTAGACCTATGATTCAGCTTGATGGAGGTAGATTTGCTACAAGTGACTTAAATGATTTATATAGAAGAATTATTAATAGAAATAATCGTCTTAAAAAATTATTAGAACTTAATGCACCTGGTATTATCGTTCAAAACGAAAAACGTATGTTACAAGAAGCAGTTGATTCACTATTTGATAATGGTAGAAGAGGAAGAAGTGTTACTTCAGCAAACTCTAGACCACTTAAATCACTTAGTTCAATGCTTAAAGGAAAGCAAGGACGTTTCCGTCAAAACTTACTTGGTAAACGTGTAGATTACTCTGGACGTTCAGTTATCGTAGTAGGTCCTAGTCTTAAAATGTATCAATGTGGTTTACCAAAAGAAATGGCTATTGAGCTTTTCAAACCACATATTATTAATGGTATAGTAGAGCGTGGACTTGCACATAACATTAAGGGTGCTAAGAAGTTAATTGATGCTAGAGATGAACAAGTATGGGATATAGTTGAAGATGTAATTACTGAATATCCAGTATTACTAAACCGTGCCCCAACACTACATAGACTTGGTATTCAAGCATTTGAACCTAAACTAATTGGTGGTAAAGCTATTAGACTACATCCACTAGTTTGTACAGCGTTTAATGCAGATTTCGATGGTGACCAAATGGCGGTACACGTACCACTTTCTGAAGAAGCTAAGGCTGAGGCAAGAATCTTAATGATTGGTGCTAACAACATCCTTAACCCTAAAGATGGTAAGCCAATTGTTACTCCATCACAGGATATGGTACTTGGTAATTGTTACCTTACTATGGAAAAAGCAGGACTTCCTTTTGAAGGTCATGTTTATAAAAATCCTAGTGAAGCATTAATGGCATATGAAAGAAAAGATATTACACTACATACAAGAATTGTTGTACCTGTAAAATCATTTAAACATAAATTATTTACTGCAGATGCAACTGATAAATATATCGTTACAACTGTTGGTAAAATAAAATTTAATGAAATATTACCAGATACTTTCCCTTACATCAATGAGGCAACTAAAGAAAATATCGAAGGAATTACTCCTGATAAATTTTTTATTGAAATGGGAGCTAATATTCCTGAAGTAATCGCAACTATGCCACTGGTAAATCCTTTTATACAAAAAGATTTATCATCAATTATTGCTCAAATATTTAAAAGATATAAAACTACTGAGACTTCAGTAATGCTTGATAATCTTAAAAATTTAGGATTTAAGTATTCTACTAAAGCTGGTATTACTGTATCAATTTCTGATATTGTTAGAAGTGATAAAAAAGGTGAAATAATTGCAGAATCAAAAGCAAAAGTTGATAAAATTAATAAACAATACAATAGAGGTATGATTACTGAACAAGAAAGATATTCTAGTGTTATTGAAACTTGGACAGAAGCTACTGACCAAGTAAAAAATGAACTTAAGAAAATTTCTGAAAGTGATTACTCTAACCCAATATTCATGATGATGAACTCTGGAGCACGTGGTAAGATATCAAACTTTACACAGCTTGCAGGTATGCGTGGTCTTATGGCAAAACCTTCTGGTGAAACCGTAGAAATTCCAATCACATCATCATTTATAGAAGGTCTTACAGTATCTGAGTTCTTCTTATCAACACATGGTTCTCGTAAAGGATCAGCTGATACAGCACTTAGAACTGCCGATTCTGGTTACCTTACAAGAAGACTAGTTGACGTAGCTCAAGATATCTTAATTAGAGAACATGATTGTGGTGCTAAACAAGGTGTTATGGTTTATGATTTACTTAATGATAAAGATGCATCTGTTATAGAATCACTTGATGAACGTATTTTAGGAAGATATTCTAGTAAGAAAATTATTAATCCAGAAACTAAAGAAGTAATCTTAAATGCTGGAGAAATGATTACTGAAGCAATGGTTGCTAAAATTATGAAAGCTGGAATTAAGCGTGTAGAAATTAGAAGTGTTCTTACATGTAAAAGTGATAATGGTGTTTGTCAAAAATGTTACGGACGTAACCTTGCAACTGGTAACTTAGTTGAAACAGGTGAAGCTGTAGGTATTATGGCTGCACAATCAATTGGTGAACCAGGAACACAGCTTACAATGAGAACATTCCATACAGGAGGAGTTGCCGGTGGTGATGATATCACTCAAGGTCTTCCAAGAGTAGAAGAATTATTTGAAGCTCGTATTCCAAAATGGAAAGCTACACTAGCTGAAGTATCAGGAAAAGTTATTAATATAAAAGAAAATAATGGTAAACATGATATAGCAATTGAAAACGAAGCAGGAATTACTGAAGTTTCAACAAACTATAATATGAAACTAAGAGTAGCTGTTGGAGATAATGTAGAAGCAGGAGATAAACTTACTGAAGGTGTTATTTCACCTAAAGAGTTACTTGCATTTACAAATCCTTTAAGAGCTCAAGAATATATCTTAAAAGAAGTTCAAAATGTTTATAAACTTCAAGGTGTTGATATCAACGATAAACATATTGAAATTATAGTTAAGAGAATGATTAACAAAATTAGAATTACTGATGCAGGAGATTCTGAATTTGTTGAAGGTTTATCTGTATCTCTTAAAACATTTACTGAAGGAAATAAACCAGTTATACTTGAAGGAAAAGTTCCAGCTATAGGAAACCCTATAATGCTTGGTATTACTAAATCTTCACTTGAAACTGATTCATTCCTATCAGCTGCATCATTCCAAGAGACTACTAGAGTTCTTACTGATGCTGCAATTCGCGGTAAAGTAGATTACTTAAAAGGTCTTAAAGAAAATGTAATTATTGGTAAATTAATACCAGCAGGGACAGGATCTAGAGAATATGCAAACATCGATATAGCATTAGAAAATGCTTTAATGGATGATGATGCTAGTGAAATACTAGAAGAAAAATTAATAGGAAACGATAACTTAGTAGATGATAATTTACTTAGTGAAAGTTTATCAGAATAAGAAGTAAATTTATTACTTCTTTTTTATTATTTAAAATTTGTCAAAAATAAGTTATAATAGATATAGGTATAAAGGAGTTTTATGGATAAAATAAATAGTAATATGAAAGTAAAGGAGTTGTTTTTATCAAAGTTTGCGTGCTTTGATGAAGATGCCATAAGAATTATAAAGGAAGAAGATGATATTAGAACTCCATTTTTTAGAGATATAGATAGAATAATTTACTCTCTTGCTTTTGTAAGATATTATAATAAAACTCAAGTATTTACATATAAAACAGATGATCATATTAGTAAAAGAATGACACATGTACAATACGTTTCAAAAATAGCAAGAACAATTGGTAGAGCTTTAGGTCTTAATGAAGATTTAATTGAAGCTGCATCACTTGGACATGATTTAGGTCATGTACCATTTGGTCATGTTGGAGAAATATATTTAAACGAAATTAGTTTAGCAAATAATGTTGGTTATTTTAATCATAATGTCCATAGTGTAAGATTATTAAAAGAAGTTGAAAATTTTGGTAAGGGATTAAATATCACTTTTCAAGTTCTAGATGCAATTTTATGTCATAATGGAGAAATATTAAATAAAGAGTATAAACCAAAAAGTAAAAATTATGAAGATTTTCTTAATGATTATGAAAAAAGTTATACAGACAAAAAGGCTTCTTTAATACCAGCTACATTAGAAGGTTGTGTTGTTAGGATATCAGATATGATTGCTTATATTGGAAGAGATATTGAAGATGGTATAAGAATGAAGCACATTAGTAAAAAAAATATACCTGAAAATATTACTAAAATACTTGGGTATACAAATAAAGATATTGTAAATACTATCGTTATGGATATAATTAATAATAGTTATGGGAAAGATTATATTAAATTAAGTGATAATATTTATGAAACACTTTTTAAATTAAAAAAATTTAATTACGAAAATATTTATTTAAAAGCTTATACTGATGAAGAAAGAGAAGATATTAAGAAAATGTTTTACACTGTTTTTGAAAATTGTTTGCATGATTTAAAAACAAAAAATGAAAAATCATCAATTGTTTCATCATATTATAATCATATGAGTAATACATATAAATCTTGCAATAATGATGAAAAAATAGTTATAGATTATATAGCTGGAATGACAGATGACTATTTTATTAAAATTTACCAGGAAGGAGCTAAAAATGGAAGTTAAAACTTACGATTTAAATTCATATAAACTACACATAATTAAGTCAGATAAAGTTAAAACTTGTCATATGGAAATACATTTTAGAGATGAAGTCAAAAAAGAGAATATTCATTTCAAGACTTTTTTATGTGATATACTAACCGATTGTTCAAAAAAATATAATACACGAAAAAATGTTGTTATAAAACTTGAAGAACTTTACAAATCATCGTTTTACGGAACTACAAGTAAAACAGGTGGGGTAATAAATACAATGTTTGTATTTGATTTTATCGCCCCAAAGTATATAAGTGAAGATAATTACTTAGAAAACGTATTAGAACTTCCATGTGAAATGATTTTAAATCCCAAAATAATTAACAAAGAATTTGAATTAAATACATTTAATGTTATTAAAGAAAGAATGAAAAGAGATATTAAAAGTATTAATGAGAATCCAGTTAAATTATCAATTAATAATTCCTTAAAAGTTATGGACGAGGAATCACTAACTAGCGTTTCAGTTTTAGGAGATATATCATCTTTAGAAGATATAACACCAACAACTTTATTTGATGAGTATGAAAATATGATTAAAAATAATTTATGTGATATATTTATTATTGGAGATTTAGAATTTGACGAAGTTTATAAAATAATTTCAAAAAAATTTAAATTAAAATATATAAAATCTAAACAATTAAATTTATATATTGATAATAAATTATCTAAAAAAGTAAAAGAAAAAAATGATGTTTCAACATTTGTTCAGACAAATTTAAACCTTGTTTATAATTTAGAAAATCTAGATATTAATGATAAAAACATTAATATTCAAGTATATAATTATTTGCTAGGAAGTGGAGGGATGTCATCTAAATTATATCGTAAATTAAGGGAAGAAAATTCTTTATGCTATGGTGTATATTCAATATATTTAAAATATGATAATTTACTTATTGTTCAAGTTTCACTTGATAGCAAAAATAAAAATTTAGCAATTAAACTTATAAAAGAATGTATTAATGAAATGCAAAAGGGCAAATTTACAGAAAATGATTTTGAAGATGCTAAGAAAAATTTAATGCTTTCACTTGAAATGAGTTTAGATAACAATGTATCATTATTAACTAATTGTGTATTTAAAGAATATGATCAATTACCTTCGATTGAAAATAGAATGGAAATGCTTCGCAAGGTCACAATGGAAGATATTGTGAAAATAGCAAAAAAAGTGAAACTAAATACAATATATTCACTTGAAGCAGGGGGTAAATAATGAAAGAAATAATTTTTAACGGACTTGATGAGAAAGTATATTATGATAAATGTGATAACGGATTAAAAGTCTATATGCATGTTAATCCAAAAGTTAAATCAACATTTATGAGTTTATCAGTAAAGTATGGATCAGTACATACCGAATTTGTAAGTAAAAATAAAAAAATAAAAGTACCAGATGGATCAGCTCATTTTTTAGAACATATAAAATTTAATGAGAGTGATGGAACAACTGCACATGACTATTTTTACAAAAATGGAGCAGAGGTAAATGCTTTTACAACTTTTGAGTACACTAGTTATTTTGTATATGCTCTTAATAATATAGAAGATAATTTAAATCACTTACTTGATTTTGTTCAAACACCGGTATTTAGTGATGAAATAATTGAAAAAGAAAAAGGAATAATTTGTGAAGAAGAAAAAATGGGAGAAGATGACCCAGATACAATTAATTACTTTGGAATATTTGATAATTTATTTGAAAAAACAAAATACAAAAATTTAATTACAGGTGATATCGACAGTATTAATAGTACTACTCTAAAAGATATGGAAAATATATTTAATAACTTTTATCATCCTGAAAATATGTTTATGATTATTACTGGTAATTTTTCACCATATGAGATGATGCAAATAATAAAAAATAATCAAAATAAAAAAACATTTGGTAAGTATTTAAGTCCAAATGTTATAGTTCCTAAAGAGAAAATAAAAGTTCATAAAAATAAAACTTTAAAAAAAGTAAATGTCACTCAGCCTAGAATAAAGATTGCTCTAAAATTTTCGAGAAATAAATTTAAAGATTACAGTGATTTAGAACTAAGAGCATATGTAGGTTTAATATTAAATATGAATTTCGGAAGCACAAGTGATTATAAAGATTTTTTACTTGAAAATAAATTAGCTACAAGTTTAACTAGTATGTGTGATATATATGATGATTATTTTATTATTATTATTTCATTAGAATCTAGATTTCCAGATGAGGTTATTAAACTTACAAAAAATAAACTAAATGATTTAGAACTTTCAAAAGAAACATTTTTAAGAAAAAATAAAGCTACACTAGCAACTTTGATATTAGGATTTGATGATATTGAAAAAGTAAATTATAATCTGCAAGATCATATAATTAACTATGATAGAATATTAAATGATATTAAAAACTTTCATGAAAATTTATCTTATGAAACTTTAGAAGATATAGTAAAACTTATAGATACAAAAAATATAAGTATTATGATTTTAGATAAGAATAATTAAATTTATTCTTTTTTTTGCATAAAAAAAATTCTTTAAAATAAAGAATTTTTTTCTATCTGTTATAGAATTCTACGATAAGTTGTTCCTTAACTTCTTGGTTAAGTTCACTTCTTTCAGGAAATCTAACAAATTTTCCAGTTAATTTCTTTTTATCAAATTCTACAAATGATAAAGTAGTAAGATTAACTTCAAGAGCATCAGCTATTGCAGGATGGTTCATTGAACCTTCTTTTATAGTGATAACATCTCCTGGTTTACAAGTGTATGAAGGTATATCAACTTTTCTTCCATTAACAATTATATGTCCATGGTTAACAATTTGTCTTGAACTTCTTCTAGTTCTTGCCATACCCATACGATAAACTAAGTTATCAAGTCTAGACTCAAGTAATACTAGTAAATTTTCACCAGTAATTCCTTTCATCTTAGCTGCTTTGTCGAAAGTTTTTCTAAATTGTTTTTCAGTTAAACCATACATAATTCTAACTTTTTGTTTTTCTTGTAACTGAATTCCGTAATCGTTAAGTTTTCTTTTACGATCTTGACCATGTGCACCAGGTGCATAAGGTTTTTTAGCTAGTTCTTTTCCAGTTTCAAGTGTTGAAAAACCTAATCTTCTAGATTTTTTATAAGCTGGACCAGTGTATCTTGCCATAATAATTTCTCCTTTCTTAAATTTACAAAGCTTAAGTTTTATAAGTGCACACATGTAGGGAGTTTATGTTAATTTCGCTAGGGCAGCCTAGTTACTTTCTCTTTCAATAAACACTTTACATTTAGCATCTTATTCTGCCAAAAGAATTGCATATATATTATATAGTTTAATGTCTAATTTGTCAATTATTTTAGTAAAGATATAATTTTTCTTTTTAATTTACTATTTTTTGTGATAAAATAGGGTTATAAGGTGATACAGTGGTTAGAGAAACATTTATATTAATGGCTATTGCGTATTATGTTCTTTCAGTTGTTTTAATTGTAAGTGTTTTAGTGTTGCTTAATAAAAAAGAAAGAAAAAAATATAAGAAGCAAATAGAAGATTTAGAACGAGAAAAAAATCTGATTATATCAGCATCAATTTTATCTGAACTTCATAAAGTTGAGTCACTTGCAAGTAATGATGATTTAAAAAATAAATTTAATGACTGGAAATCTAGATTTAATTTAATAAAAGATAAAGAGTTATCTGAAATTACAGATGAGATAAATGATATAGAAGCTCTTTATATTGAAAAAAATTATAAAGAACTTAAAAATGTTATTTTGAATTGTGAATTAAAACTTAATTCACTTAAAACAAAATCAGATTTTTTATTAGATGAAATAAAAGAAGTAACATTATCAGAAGAACGTAACAGAGAAACAATTACAAAACTTAAAAGTGAGTATAGAGAGCTACAAAGATTGTACAAAGAAGACATTACGACTTTTGATATAATAAAAGTACCTTTAGAACTTCAATTTGAAAACATTGATAAATTATTTAGTGCATTTGAAAATTTAATGGAAAATAATGAGTATACAGAAGTAAGTAAAGTTGTTAAAGCAATTAAAGATGTAATAGCAAATTTAACTATTATAATAAATGAAACTAAACCAATTGTAATGTTAGGTAAAAACTTGATACCTAAAAAAATAGAAGAAGTTATGTATTATGAAAGTAGAATGGAAAAAGAAGGTTATAATCTAGAATATCTAAATATTGATTATAATAAAGAAGAAGCTGAGAAAAAAATAACTGATGTTTTTCAAAGACTTAATGTTTTAAATGTGGAAGATTCACTATTTGAATTTAAAACAATACATGACTATTTTGATTCGTTAATCGTGGATTTTGAAAAAGAAAAGCATGCACGAAAAATTTTCGAAGAATATATAAGAAGTATAATATTAAAGTCAACTAGGTTAGAAAAAGTTAATAATGAACTTCTAAAAAAAATAGATGATATAAAATACAGTTATGATTTAACTGAAGATGACGCATCAGTAATTTTTGAAATTCGTGATGAATTACTTGAAATTAGAAGTACCTATGATAAACTAGTAGATATGCATAGAAGTAAAAGTTTTGCGTATAGCAAACTTGCAAAAGAAATGGAAATTACAAATATAAAACTTACAAAATGTGAGGAAAAACTTAGTGTTGCACTTAGAACACTAGGTAGTTTAAAAGAAGATGAAAAAAGAGCTAGGGAACAACTTGATGAAATAAAAGGTATATTATATAAAACTAAGGAAAAACTAAGAACGTATAAGCTTCCTGTTATACCAAAAAATTATTACATTGAGCTAGCTGAAGCTATGCAAGCTATTGACATTATGACCGAGGAACTTGAAAAAAGACCAATATCAATTAAAGCGTTAAACACAAGAGTAGATACAGCAAGGGATTTAGTTTTAAAAGTATATAACACTATTAATGAAACTATAAAAACAGCAAAGATGGCAGAAAGTGCAATTGTTTATGGTAATAGATACAGAGTTACTAATAAAGAAGTTGACTTCGGACTTATAAAAGCTGAAAATGCTTTTAATAAAGGTAATTTTAAAAATAGTTTAGAAAATGCAATTAATGCGATTAATATTATAGAACCAGGAATACATAATAAATTATTAGAGGAGTACAAATAGATGATATACTTAGATTATAGTGCAACTACACCAGTAACACTTGAAGTAATAAATACAATAAATAAAACAACAGAAGAATTTGTAGGTAATACAAATTCTTTAAATGCCTTAGGTAAAAAATCAAATGATTTACTAATTGATGCAACAAAACAAATCGCAGATATTTTATCATGTCAAAGTGATGAAATTACTTTTACTTCAGGAGCTACAGAATCTAATAATATGTCGATAATGGGAGTAATGTTAGCAAATCACCGAAGAGGAAAACATTTAATTACCACTAAACTAGAGCATCCCAGTATATATGCTATATGTGATTATTTAAAAACTATAGGTTTTGAGATAAGTTTTGTTAATAATGATGAAGATGGTATTGTGGATTTTGATCATTTAAAAAGTTTAATAAGAAATGATACAATTTTAATAAGTATCTGTGCAGTTAATTCTGAAACAGGTATAAGGCAGCCTCTTAAAATGATTAGACAAATTATAAAAAAAGAAAATCCTGATATATATTTTCATTCAGATATAACTCAAGCCTTAGGTAAAGTTTCTATAAATACAGTAGATATAGATCTTGCGTCGGCAACAGCTCATAAATTATATGGACCTAAAGGTATCGGTTTACTTTATAAAGCTAAACATGTAAAAATGAATAATTTACTTCATGGAAGTGGTAAATCTAATAATTTAAAGCCAGGTACTATAGCACTTCCGTTAATAGTTGGTTTTGCTAAAGCACTAAGATTAAGTCAACAAGAAATAGAAAAAAGAAACTTGTTCGTAGAGAAAATAAATGAAAAAATAGTTAATGAACTTAATAATTATGAGCACGTATTAATAAATAAAACAAAAAATTCTATTTCTCAAATTATAAATCTGAGTATTTTAAATATAAAACCAGAAACATTTATAAGAGCAATGGATTCTCACGAAGTATATTTAAGTACTAATACAGCTTGTTCCTCTGGAGATATCTCAAATGCCGTAATGGCTTTATACAATGATAAAAAAAGAGCAGAACACACTATAAGAATAAGTCTATCACATTTAACAACACTAGATGAAGTTAATAGATTTTTAAAATATTTTGGTGAAGAATACAACAAATTAAGTAATATGTAAGAAGTAATTAATTTTACTTTTTTTTATAGAAAAATTTTAATTTATATGATATACTTTATTTATAAAAATAGGAGAGAGTAAGATGGAGCAAATAAAAAAAGTTAAAAAAAGAGTAATAGTTATGATAGTAAGTGTACTTGTACTGACTATAAGCGTAGGATACGCATTTATAGCAGGAGGAGTAGGACCAGCTGCTAATACAGATGTGGATATAGCAAGTGGGTCTACAACTAAACTTACATTTACAGAAGGAACACCTATAGGTTTAGAGTTAAATCAAACAACACTTGCTGAAGGTGGCAGTGATGTAAGTGGAACTACTACATCAAGCGCAACACTTACACTTGGAACAAATGTAACAAGTGCAACAGAATATTATCAAGTTTATTTAAATGTAGAATCAAATAATTTTATTTATACAACAGTAGCAAAAACACCAGAGATACTACTTTCAGTAACAGATCCAGAAGGAAATGCTAAAACTATAGAAGGTCTTCCAGAAGTATCTGCTGGGGTATATGACATAACAGATTATAAAGGTCTTATAAAAATAGTAGAAGATTATGAAATAACAGGAAGCACTACAACTGTGCATGACTGGGAAGCAACAATAACATTTGTAAATTTGGACACAAATCAAGCAGCTAATAGTGAAAAAGCATTAGATGCAACTCTTATATTACAACAACCAAAAATGATGGCGCCTGATATAGGAATAGTAACTCCAGAAGGATGCACAGACTGTGGTCCAGGTGAAACAGTAGTAACTCCATCTACAGGAGATGTAGGGAAAAATGGTTCAACATATGATATATATACAGTAGGATATGTAACTAATACATCAGCAACTGGAGTAACATATTCAATAGATATAAAAATACCAGGAATGGATTATAGTACTCAAACTTTAGAACTAGTAAATACAGCAGAAGTAATGGAACTTTTATTTAATTATGAAGAGTATATAGATTTTAAAGGTTCTGGAGAAATATCTAGTGGAAACACTGATGCAAGTGCAGTAGCAACGGCAAACGAGCTTCATGCATCATCAATGAAAGAAAGTAATTTAAGCATAGATAGTGTAAAAGTAACATGTGGATCAGATAAATGTACAGTAGTAATAACTGAAACATTTAGTAATTTATCAGGGTTAACAGCACACTCTACAACAACAAATAGTGGGGTAGCAATAAATGCAATATATAATGGAATAATGTTTAATGTAATGTTAAGTGAAAAACCTGATCCTTGTATAAATCCAACAACATCAAAAGATTTAATTTTATGCCACAACGGTGGTCAAGCAGCAATAGAAGCTAAAGCAGAACCTGATTTTACACAAGTAGCTGATACAAATGAAGGAATGTTTGCAACAACAGATACATATGGAACAGCATACTACTATAGAGGAGCAGTAGATAATAACTGGCTGTACTATAATGGAATATATTGGAGAATAGTAAGCATAGCCGGAGATGGATCACTTAAACTAATTTATAGTGGAACTACAGCACCGACAAGTTCAACAGCGACAGTAATGACTGGAAGTGGAACACAGATAGGTACTTGTGATTTTAACATTAGTTTTAATGATAATGCATATGTAGGGTATATGTATACATTAAATAATATAGATGGACTAGGAACATCAAGTACAATAAAAGAAACATTAGAAACATGGTATACTAATACAATGAGTATTGTAGATTCAGAGATAGAGGACAATGTATTTTGTTATGATAGAAGTTTAGCTAAAGCTGGGTATCAAAGTTCTGATTTTGGCTCAGCAAATGGAAGTTATACAGGAACAGGACTAGGAACGAGTACTACATTATATGGAACAGCAGCAAGAATAACCGCATCAAGTAGTAGTTTAACAGCAGGAGGAAGTGGACCAGACTTAATATGCTCTAGTAAAGCTGATGCATATACTGTTGATGATACAGCAAAAGGAAATGGAGCATTATCAGAAAAAGTTGGATTACTCACTGCCGATGAGGCAGTAATGGCAGGCCTAGCACCTGACGTAAGTACCAGTAGTAACTATTTGTACACAAATAGCAACTACTGGTTGGGCTCTCCTTTTGGGTTCTTTTCTTATGGCAGTGCTCGTGTGTGGAGTGTGTATTCTTCTGGTGGTTTGAACAGCAGTTTTCTCAGAGATACTGATGGTTTGCGCCCTGCAGTTTATCTAATGTCTAATATCGTGTTAAGCGGAACAGGTGAATGGAACGACGTTTATAAAATAAATTAGGATTTTACCAGTACGAAAAGCCCATTTCTGATAGGTCAAACGCGGAAGTCGTTTGACCGGGATTTATTTTCGAGGAATATCTAGAAATAGATAAAGATTAATTTTATCCGCCGGAAGGCGGAAAATATTTGATGTAAAATATACAATATGTACATTTTACGTCTTTTTATTTATATATATGTGTAGGCTGCTATAGTTATAGTTTTATTTATTATATACGAGAAGTCTAATTTTAAATTTCAGAATGTGTTGTACTAAATGTATCACAAAATTATACTAGCTTTATTTCTGTTTTTTTGGTAAAATAGTGGGGAAGTTGGTGTTATATGAAAAAAATAATTATAATTAAATATGGTGAATTATCTACTAAAGGGGATAATCTTAATTTTTTTATTAAAAAACTTAAAACTAATATTGAAGCTTCTTTAGGTTCTTTAGATGCTTTAATAAATTATGATCATGGCAGAATGTTTATTCAAACTACTGAGTATGACTTAGTGGTAAGTAAACTTAAGAAGGTATTTGGTATTCATGAATTTAATGTTGGATATATTTTAGATACTAATGATTTAGATGTAGTTAAAGAAAGTATATTAAGTAAGCTTGGTGATTTTGAAACTTTCAAAGTTGAAACTAAGAGAAGTTATAAACAATATCCTCTTGATAGTATGGAAATCTCTAGAAGTATCGGCACTTTTATTTTGAAATCAAAACAGACTGTAAAAGTTGATGTACATAATCCTGAAGTGTTAATTCATGTTGAGCTTAGAAAAGATGCTAGCGTATTTTATTTTGATAAAATAAAAGGTCTAGGGGGATACCCGGTGGGTACCCAAGGTAAAGGTTTGTTAATGCTCTCTGGTGGTATCGATTCTCCGGTCGCTGGATACTTAGGTATTAAGCGTGGTTTGTCTTTAGATGCTGTATATTTTGATTCTCCTCCTCATACTAGTGAGAAGGCTAAAGATAAAGTTAAAAGACTTGCTAAGGTTTTGAAAGAGTACGATCTTAAGATGGGTATATATGTTGTTAATTTTACTAATATGCAAGAAACTATTTTAAAAAGTATTGATCATGAGTATTTAATAACTATTATGAGAAGAATGATGTATAGAGTTATGGAGCGTATTGCTCTTAGAAAAAAAGCGTATGTTATTGTTAATGGTGAATCTATTGGGCAAGTTGCTAGTCAAACTTTAACAAGTATGAGAGCTATTAATGAAGTTGTTAAACTTCCGGTTATTAGACCTGTTGCTTGCCTTGATAAACTTGAAATAATTGATATTGCTAAGAAAATAGGGACTTATGAAATAAGTATTGAGCCGTTTGAAGATTGCTGCACTATATTTGTACCTAAACATCCTGTTATAAATCCAGATATAGAGAAGTGTCAGCACTATGAGACTATGTTTGATTATGAAAGTTTGTTAAATGAAATAATGAGTAATTTAGAATATATTAAACTCGAAGATGAAAATAAATTTAGTGATTTGTTATAAAAAAGAGTAAATCATCCATAATATAAATGGGTGATTTTTTATGGAACTTAGCAATTATAAATATAAAGGTTTTGATGTAACGTGCACTGATAAATGTAAGAAACTTCGAGAGGAATATTTTAATCCTTATGGGTATAATTTAGGAGCAAGTAGTAGAGAAGAAACAAATATAGAATATAATATGACACATACAAATCAAAATAACAAAAAATTATAAAATAGTGAGAATAACTGTTTTAATTATCGATTGTTTTGTACTTAAAGTACTGAAAAAGACTAGATTAAATTCTAGTTTTTTTGTATAATAGTTGCAGGAGATGAAAAAATGAAAATATTAGCAATAAATGCTGGTAGTTCTTCACTTAAGTTTACACTTTTAGAATTACCAGAACAAAATGTAATTACCAGTGGTAATTTCGAAAAGATAGGAATAGATGGAAGTTTTTATTCTTATAAATTTAATGGAGAAAAAACAGAAAAAACTGTTGAAATAAAAAATCATAACGAAGCAGTTGAAATATTAATTAACGAACTTATTGATGCAAAAATTATAGCTTCTCTTGATGAAATAGATGGTGTTGGACATAGAGTTGTTCATGGTGGAGCGAAGTTTAGTAAATCAGTTGTACTTACTGATGATACTATTAATGCTATAGAAGAAATATCTAATCTTGCGCCGCTTCATAATCCAGCTAATATAGTTGGTATTAAAGCATTTAAAAAACTTTTACCTAATGCTTTTATGGTTGGAGTATTTGATACTGCTTTTCATAGTACAATGAAAGAAGAAAATTATTTATATCCAGTACCTTATGAATGGTATACTGAGTATGGTGTAAGAAAATATGGTTTCCATGGTACTAGTCACAAATATGTTAATATGACTATTAGTAAAGAACTTGGTAGAGATGACTTAAAAGTTATTAACTGTCATATTGGTAATGGTGGATCACTTGCTGCTATAGATAGTGGTAACGTAGTTGATACATCAATGGGATTCACTCCTCTTGCTGGTTTAATGATGGGGACTAGAAGTGGAGATATTGATGCTTCAATTCTTGAATACGTTTGTAATGAATCTGGTAAATCTATTAAAGAAGTTACTAGTGAACTTAACAAAAAAAGTGGACTTTTAGGAGTATCTGGAGTTTCTAGTGATAGCAGAGATATTGAAGACGGTATAGCTGCTGGAAATGAAAGATGTGTTTTAGCTCAAAATATTTATGCACAAAAAATAGCTAATTATATAGCTATGTATAATAACCTTTTAGGTGGAGCTGACGTTATCACACTTACTGCTGGTGTTGGAGAAAATGCTAAAGGTATGAGAAAAATGATTATCGAAAGAATTAGTTCTTTAGGAGTTAAAATTGACGATAGTAAAAATGATTTTAGAGGAGAATTTAGAAAAATTTCTGCAGATGATTCAAGCATAGATGTTTATGTAGTGCCTACTAATGAAGAATTAATGATAGCACTTGAACTTCTAGATTTAAAAAAATAGAAAATGGTGTTTAAAATTAAAAAAGATATTTATAAAGATATTTATAAAATTATAAAAAAGTATGACAAGATTGTATTAGCAAGACATGTAGGACCAGATCCGGATGCTCTTGCTTCACAAATTGCTTTAAGAGATTCAATAAAACTAACTTTCCCAGAAAAGGAAGTTTATGCAGTTGGAGCAGGAGTAGCTAAATTTAGGTATTTAGGTTCACTTGATAAAATTGATGATTTTAAAACTTTAGAAGGAGCTCTTCTTATAGTTTTAGATTTACCTAATTTTGCTAGATTAGATGGTATAGAAGATTTATCGTATGATGCAATCCTTAAAATAGATCATCATCCTGCAGAAGATATAATTGGTGAAGTTGACTGGACAGATGACACTAAGTCATCAACTTGTGAAATGCTTGTAAATTTTTTGCTAAATAGTAAGATGGTTATGGATCAAAAACAAGCCGAAGCATTATTTTTAGGAATGGTATTTGATAGTGATAGATTTCTACTAAAAAACACTTCTATTTCAACGTTTAGCACGGTGACTGAATTATTAAAAAAATTTCCATTTAATTTTGTGGCTAGTTACGATAATTTATATGAGCGAAGTTTTGCTGAACTTAAATTTTATTCGTATATTATTGCTAATTTAAATATTAGTGAAAATAATTTTGGGCATATAATTATTGATAATGAAGATTTGAAAAAATATGGAGTTGATTCTTCAACACCATCAAACATGGTAAATGATTTTTATTTTATTAAAGAACTTATTTGCTGGACATTTATTACTTATGATGAGCGTAATGATATATATAAAGTAAATATAAGAAGTAGAGGGCCAGTAATCAATGAAATAGCATCACATCATAATGGTGGCGGTCATAAATATGCTAGTGGTTGTAGATTGCAAAACAAAGGCGATATAGAAAAACTTTTAAAAGAGCTTGACCAAGAGTGTGAAAAATATAAAAGTTTTGAATTAAAATAATTATGAAAATAGAAAAAATTAAACAATTAAAAAATAATAATTATGAAGTTAAATTAGAAGAGGGGAAGCCTTTTCTTTTTTCAGGTGATACAATTATTAAATATGAATTATTACTTAAAAAAAAATTAGATCTTAGCAAATTAGAAGAAATAAAAAAATATGATGAAGTAATGCAGATATATAATAAATATATAAATAAATTAAAGAAAAAAATGAAAACCGAAAAAGAAATTTTAAGTTTGTTAGATAAAGAAAATTTATCAAGTAAAGAAATTAATTTTGTATTAGAAAAGTTAAAAAAAATTAAACTTATAAATGATCAAGCATATCTTGATGCTTATATTAATGACTCAATAATTTTAGGTACTAATGGTCCTAATAAAATAAAAAAACAATTAATTGAATTAGGTTTCAGTACAGCTGAAATAAATAACAAACTTTCACAAATTAATCAAGAAGCATGGGATGAAAAAGTAAAAAAAATTGTATTAAAAAAATCAAAAAACAGCAAATGTTCTCAAAGTATATTAAAACAAAAAATTCAAATATATTTAATAAATATGGGGTATAATGTAAACATTAATGAGTATTTTAACTTTAATTATGAAAATGATTTAAAAATTATTGAAAAAGATTTTATTAAGTTATCAAAAAAATATGATAGAAAAAATATAGAAATTAATTTAAAAAATAAAAAAATATATTTTGAATTATTAAAAAAAGGTTATAGTTCAGAAATAATAGAGAAAATTATAGCATTAAAAAATTGAGATTTAATTCTCAATTTTTTTATTCAGCAGTTGTTGTATATTGTTGTCTTAATTCTTTAATAAATGTTTCATATTGTTCTTTAAGTTCACTATCTACAATTTCAACACCATAAGTTTCACGATAATACTCAAGAGCATCAAGTGTAAGTGTAGCTTCAGTAGATAATAAATTTTCAGATAGGATAGTTCTAATTTCATCTTCTAAATCTTCTAAACTTTCTTTTTCATGAGATTTAGTTTTAAGTATAATATGGTATCCTAGTTCTGTTGTGATAACTTCAGTACTATAATCTCCATCTTTAAGTGCATGAGCAGCATCAATTAATTCATCGTAATTTTCATCTAAATCACCATAATTAATTTTTCCTAAATCCCCACCATCTTCAGTTGTAGAAGTATCATCTGATCTTTCTTCAGCAAGAGTAGCAAATTCTTCTTCAATATCTTTACCATCTTTACTAGCTGCGTCAAGTAAATCAATAATTTCATTAATTTCAGCTTTTGCAGCAGTTTCTGCTTCAGAAATTTCGTCATCAGTAGCCGTAGATGATACAGCTGGTGAAATTAATATATGACTAACTTCAACATCACCTTTAGCTTCTTCATCATAATATTTTTCAATTTGATCATCAGTTATTTGATCTTTAGCATATTGCTCTATTGCATGGCTTTGTAAATTACTTATATATAAATAATCTTGATAAGCTTCAATAGTTGAAAAATTAGTTGAACTTTGAATAGCCGCAAGTAAATCTTCTTCACTACCATATGAAGCAATCATACCTTCAATATTAGCTTCAGCAGAAGCCTTAGCATCTTCTATCTCATCTTTGAATTCTGTTTCAAAAATATGTGTATCGACCATAGTTATTAATTGTTCTAAAGCATAATTAGCTTTAACTTCATTATATAAATCATCAACACTTATTTTATCATCATTTTCAAAAGTAACAACAGCTTCCTTTCCATCTTCTAATGTAGGAATAGTTCCGCAACCAGTAACTAAAACTAAACTTGCTAAAACTAAACTTCCGTATTTTAATTTCTTCTTCATATCTTACCTCCTAATGACATTATATCAGTATTTATGGGCAATGACAATAAAATTTGTTATTTTTACACTTTTTGTTCGCACCACTTAAAATATTAACCATACAATATATTGAATAGATAAAAAAAGGAGGAGATATTTATGAACTGTTGTAAAGCTACAGGCTGTGGACCAGCTATTATATTAGTACTTTTCATCTTATTAATAATCATCTGTGGAGCATTTATTTAAGGGGGAATTACTTATGGATAAAACTTTAAAACAATGCAGAAATGAATGCAGCATAACTCCTAGTAATAATAGTTGTTTTATTGTATTAATATTATTTATATTACTCGCTATTATAATAGGTGGAGTAATATATTAAAAAAAACTACTGAATTTCAGTAGTTTCTTCATTTACTAAAGGGGATACAGTTACTTCATCACTTAAAGAAGTAACTCTTTCTTTATGTGTTTCGTATAAACTTACATAATTACTATAATAACCTGTATTCATTTGATCAAATGGAATAATTTTGTAAGTGCGCTCTGGACTTTTATAATTAAATAGAAGTTCAACATTTATATTAGATACATCAGTTTCAATAGTACCATCTTCATAAACTGTTTTATTAACATCCATCGTTACAAAACAACCAGTAGCAACAGACCAAGTATATGGACTTTGATTAGCAATTATCATTTGATTCGAAATAAAATTACCCATTGAATAAACAACAACGGTATCATCTATTATTTCTATAGGTTGTATCCAGTGGGGATGATTTCCTAAAATAATATCTACATCCATTTGTGCAAGTTCGTTTGCAACAGTGGTTTGATAAGTATTAGGAGTAGCATTATATTCACTTCCCCAGTGCATCGCTACTATAATTATATCGACTTCATCACGAACTGAATCAATATGCATTTGTGCAAGTTCTTTACTATATAAATTTGCTAAATATTCTTCACCAGTAGGAATAGGCATACCATTAGTTCCATATGTATAAGATAAAAATGCATAACTAATTCCATTTATAGTTTCAATTTTAATGTTATCTCTTTTTTCAAAAGAAGAAGCCATACCAGTAGCGTATACATCTTTACTTTCCCAGTATGCAATACTTTCTTTGGCTCCAACACCACCCATATCCATTGAATGATTATTAGCAAGACTTATTAAGTCAAAACCTTGCTCAATTAAAGCATCTCCCCAATCAGATGGAGTATTAAAAAGTGGATAACTAGAAAGTGGTTTGCTAGTAGAAAATACAGTTTCTTGATTTATATAGGCAAGATCAGCATCTTTAATAGTATCTCCGATTTCAGTAAAAACATCATCAAATACATAGCTTCCATCAGGTTGAAGTGCTATATCAAATACTGGATTATGAAGTAGTGCATCACCTGTACCAAGTAAATTAAATGAATATTCTTTAGGCCATTTTTCTTCTAGTATAGTATCATCAATATTTATTGATTTTTGAATAGTAATTTCATGAAAAAATTTTAAATATAAGCCAAGTGAACTAAGTGATATAACCGTAAATGAAATTATAGTTAAAAGTACTTTTTTACTTAGCGAAATAGGATTTCTATTAAGCTCCTTGTTTTTCTTTTTTTTACTTCTACTCATGATTACTCCTTAATAAGTATTTCATATACTTCACCAATTGATTTTTTTGCCGGTTCTTTAAAATTAGGTAAAAGATGTAAGTGATAATGTTTAATAACTTGTGCCTCACCATAATTATTTAGTAAAGTTAGTGAGTGTTTTTCTAATTTTTTCATTAAAATATCACCATAAATTTTTGCATAATGATTTATATGAATTAATAGATTATTTGGTAAATCATGATAATTATCATAATGTTTTTTTGGTATTATTAAAGTATGTCCTTCAGCATCTGGAAAAGCATCTAAAATAATCATAATTAAATCATCTTCATACAATATTTTACTTTCTATTTCTTTATTAGTGATTTTACAAAATAAACAATCCATTGTCAGCACCTCTTTAAAATAATTGTATCAAAATAGTGTACTTTTGTCCACGTATTGCATACATTAAATTAGGAAAGGTGATTAATAAATGTCAAATTATAGAGAAATAGTTACAAAAGCAGTTATTGGTAAAGTGAAAAAAACAAGTAAAAACGATTACAACATGGAAACAGAAGCTAAACCTAATACAGTTTTAGGATGCTGGGTTATAAATCATACATTTAATGGTAGTAAAAATAATAGTGAAGTAATAGTAGATGGATCATTTGATGTAAATGTTTGGTATTCGCACGATAATGATTCTAAAACTAGTGTCTCGACTAAAAAATACAATTATCATGAAATAATGAAAACAGATATGGCATCTAAAGGTAGTGATGTTGTTGTAAGATGTTTGAAGCAACCAACTGTATCTAGTGTTGAAATAAAAGGAGAAATAGTTAATATAAGTGTAGAAAAGGAAATTGGCGTAGAATTAGTTGGAGATACAAAAGTTAAAATAGCGGCTTTAGAAGATGAAGATGACTATATTGATTTAACTACAAATGAAGAAATAGATGAAGTATTAGATGAACTAACTGATGATTATTTAGATTAAATATGGCTTCATGCTATATTTTTTATTTGCAAATTAATATTTTTTGTGTATACTTATTTTAAGTGAGGTAATTATGAAAAAATATTTTGGAACAGATGGTATAAGAGATATTGCTGGTGAAAAATTATCAGCAGAACTTGCATTCAGTGTAGCAAAAGCAGGTGCAAGTATACTTACAAAAGAAAAAAAACCATTAATTTTAATAGGAAGAGATACAAGAATATCAGGACAATTAATTGAAAGTGCTATGGTTTCTGGATTTCTTAGTATGGGAGCCAACGTAAGGCTGCTAGGAGTTCTTCCAACACCAGCAGTAGCATATTTAACAACTAAATTAGGAGCAGATGCAAGTGTTGTTATATCAGCTTCTCATAATAGTTATGAATTTAACGGAATAAAATTTTTCGGAAGCAATGGTATGAAAATATCAGATGAAATAGAAGAAGAAATAGAAAAACTTATGGAAAAAAATGATTTTGTTAATGCTACTTACAATAATGTAGGTACTTTAGAATATGGTTTTGACGATCATGAGATATATGTTGATTATTTAGTAAACTTATTCAAAGAAAAATTAAATTTGCCAAGTGAATTTAAAATGATGATTGATGCATCAAATGGAGCTGCATCGGTAATTGCGGAAAAAGTATACAAAAAACTGGGTATTAATTTTAGTATTATACATAATAATCCTGATGGAATTAATATTAATGAAAACTGTGGTTCAACACACATGGATGATTTGAAAAAATATGTGCTTGATGAGAAATATGACTTAGGTATTGCATACGATGGCGACACTGATAGATGTTTAGCAGTAGATGAAACAGGAAAGATTATTGATGGCGATAAAATATTAGCAATTGTGGGTACTTATTTGAAAAATAACGGAGAGCTTAAAAATAATACAATAGTAGCTACTGTAATGAGTAATATGGGATTTAATAAGTTTTCAAGTGCAAATGACATAATTTTAAAACAAACAAAAGTTGGAGATAGATATGTACTAGAAGAAATGCTTTTAAACGATTACAATATTGGCGGAGAGCAGTCTGGTCATGTAATATTACTAGACTATAATCCAACAGGTGATGGAATTTTAACATCTCTAATGTTACTTTTGGCAGTTAGTGATAAATATGAAAAATTTTCAGAGCTTAATAAAATATTTAAAGTTTATCCACAAGTACTAGTAAATGTCAAAGTTACATCAGAATTTAAAAAAGAATATTCATCAAATGAAAAAGTTTCAAATTTTCTAGCAAAACTAAATGAAAAATATTCAGATAACGGTAGAGTACTTCTAAGAGCTTCAGGTACAGAACCGCTTGTAAGAGTAATGATAGAGGGCGAAAATTTAGAAAATATCACTGAAGATGCAAATGATTTAGCAAAAATTTTATTAGAAGAATCAAAAAACATATAGCACTAGCTGTATGTTTTTTGTGGACTTTATAAATATTATTTGCTAAAATGATTATATAAGTTGGTGGTATAATGAATTGGTTTATATTTTTAATTATTGTTATTCTCATTGTTATGGTTGTGATATTTATCAGAATTAATAAAATAATTAAATTAGTTAAAGAAAATAGTGAAAAGTTTAAGAAATTAGTAAAGTTAAACTCAAATTACAATTTTAATAAAAATGTTAAAAAACACATAGAAATTATTCATTTTGTTAAATCAAAAACGGATTTATCTAAAATTAATTTAAAGCATTTAATTGTAGATTTATTTAAAGATAATACTAATAATATCCTACTAAATACTAAATCTATTATAGAAAATGAAAATAAATACGAATTATATATAAAAAAATATAATTTAATTGATGATGTGACAAGTAGTGAAGTAATAAGTCTTATAAATATGAAAACCAGTACTTTTAATTTTATAGAAAAAAAATTATTTAGTAAATATAAATTAAAGCCAGTAATTAAAACTAAAGTAAGTTTAATTGCAAAATTTGATACACCTAAAAATGAGAGTAAGTATCAAAAAAGTGATATATTTAAATATAAAGAACTTAAAAATATTATGAAAGATATAAAAAAAATTACTGAAAGTGAGGAATAAAAATGTTGTATGTTTGTAAACATTGTGGAAATATAGTTAGTAAAATAAATGATAGTGGTGTATCAATACATTGTTGTGGAGAGAAAATGTATTTATTAGAAGCTAATACAGTTGATGCTTCCTTAGAAAAACATGTTCCAGTTATTATTAATAATGATAAAGAAACTATAATTAATATTGGAGAAGTTAATCACCCGATGGAAGAATCTCATTATATAGAGTGGATAATAGCTGAAACTGATACCAGCAGTTTTTTATATAGACTTAATCCAGGAGAGGAACCTACTGTAAGATTAAGTTTACTAGAAAATTTAAAAGTAGTTTATGCATATTGTAATTTGCATGGACTATGGAAATTACAAGTTAAGTAGTTTAAATACTACTTTTTTTATGGTATTATATTTAAATGAAGAGATTTAAAAAAATATATATTGAAATAACTAATATTTGTAATTTAAATTGTTCTTTTTGTCAAAAGGATTTACTTCCAAAAAAAGAGATGAATTTAGATGAATTTGAAGAAGTTATTAAGAAAATAAATAATTACACTGACTATGTTTATTTACATTTAAAAGGTGAGCCACTTATGCATAGTAATATTAAAGGAATAATTGATATTTGTAAGAAGTACAAAAAATATATTAATATTACCACTAACGGAACACTTCTTAAAAAAAAGTATACTGATATTAAAGGTATAAGAGAACTAAATGTTTCTCTTCAAAGTATTATTGATGTAAGCATATTAGATGAAATTTTTGATAAATGTGAAATTTTAAGTAATGATACTTTTGTTGAATATAGATTATGGGTAAAAAATAATTTAGAAAAAGAAATATTAACAAAAATTAAAAATAGATATAATACTTTAGATAATAAACTTTCTAAAAATATTTATTTAAGTTTTGGAAAAGAATTTATCTGGCCTGATTTAAATAATAAAATTATAAGAGAAGAAGGAAGTTGTTATGGAACAAAAGATCATATAGGCATACTTTCTGATGGTACAGTTGTACCTTGTTGTTTGGATGGGAATAAAATAATAGAACTTGGTAATATATTTAAAAACAATCTTGAAGAAATAATAAATAGTGAAGTTTTTTTAAGAATGAATAAAGGTTTTAAAAATAATAAATTAACAGAAGAATTATGTAAAAAGTGCGGTTTTAAAGAAAATTTGTAAAACACTTGTAAAATAAATAGTAAACTTTTGACATAGATTATATCCTATGTTATTTTTATTGTAGGAGATGATAAATATGAAAAAAATAATACAATATGGATGCGGAAAAATGAGTTCATATACAATGAGATATGCAAAAGAAAAAGGTTATGAAATAGTAGGAGCTATTGATGTTAATGAAGATATAGTAGGAACTATAGTAGAAGGAATTAAAGTTACACATGCAAACGATGCAGAAGTTCTAATAAAAGAAACAAATCCTGATGTTGTTCTTGTTACAACGATGAGTCTTCTTAATGACTGTAAAGATCCACTTTTACTATGTGCACAGCTTGGAGTTAATGCAATAACAATTTGTGAAGAAGCGTTTTATGCGTATAACTCTAACCCAAAGCTTGCAATGGAAATTGATAAATACGCAAAAGCTAATAATTGTACTATAACAGGTACTGGGTATCAAGATGCTTTTTGGGGTAATTTAATTACAACGTTAATGGGAGCTACTCAAAAAATAACTAAAGTAGTTGGAAGTAGTTCTTATAATGTTGAAGACTATGGAATAGCATTAGCTAAAGCTCATGGCGCTGGTTTGACAAAAGATGAATTTAATAAAGAAGTTGCTAGTGCTGATAATATTAGTAAAGAAGAAAGAATAAATTTAATTCAAAATGGAGATTTTTTACCTAGTTATATGTGGAATGTAAATGGTTGGTTTTGTGATAAACTTGGTCTTACTGTTATCGAGCAAACACAAAAATGTATTCCAACATTTCATGATGAAGATATTAATTCAAGTACACTTGATATGGTTATTAAAAAAGGCGACTGTACAGGCATGAGTGCGATAGTTACTACAACTACAAAAGAAGGTATTACTTTTGAAACTGAGTGTGTTGGGAAAGTGTATTCTAGTACTGATTTTGATTCAAATAGATGGACTGTAGAAGGTGAACCATCAACTACTCTTGTAATTGATAAACCAAGTACAGTAGAACTTACATGTGCTACTATGATAAATAGAATTCCTGATGTTATTAATGCAGAAGCTGGTTTTATTCCAACTAGCAAAATGGGAGAACTTAAGTTTAGTAAATAATATATGATTTAACTTTATAGTTAAATCTTTTTTTATTAATTGTGGTATACTATATTAAGAAAAGAGGATATTATGAGTAAAGTATATTTTAAAAAATTAAATAATTTAGATGAAAGTATAAATGACTATATTTATTCTATGATAAAAAAAGTAGTTAGTGAAGAAAGTTTAAATTTAGGCAGTATTGTTCCTCTTAAAGTTCATTTTGGTGAAAAAGGTAACACAACATTTTTAAAACCTGAATTTATGAACGGAATTAAAAATTATTTAAAAGATAATAACAAAAAGACATGTTATATCGAAACAAATGTTTTGTATAAAGGTTCGAGAACACTTACTAAAGACCATATAGAAACTGCTATAAATCATGGTTTTAATGACCTTGATATTATTATAGCGGATGGTGATGATGAAAATATGTATAATGAAATAGAAGTAAATCTTAAACATTTTAAATCTTGTAAAATAGGTTATAAATATAAAGATTATGATAATTATATGGTTGTTTCTCATTTCAAAGGACATGGTATGGCTGGTTTTGGAGGAGCAATAAAGCAACTTGCCATGGGTTTTGCATCACGAGGTGGTAAACTTCATCAGCATTCAGAAAGTGTACCAGTTATAGATGAGTCATCATGTATAGCATGTGGGAATTGTGTAAGAAAATGCCCGGTTAACGCAATAAAAATGAAAGATATAGCAATAATAGATTCTAATTTATGTGTTGGCTGTGCATCGTGTACAGTTATATGTCCCGTTAGTGCTATAAGTAATAGCTGGCAAGTTTCAAACTTTCATGAAAAACTTGCTGAGTATGCCTATGCCGCTTCAAAAGATAAAACTAATATATATGTACAATATGCATTTGATATAACAGCTGAATGTGATTGTCATGGTGCAAGTATGAAACCTATCGCTAATAATATTGGAGTTTTTGTTTCAACTGATCCTGTTGCTATCGATAAAGCAACATATGATATATTTGCTAAAGAAAATTCTGGACATAATTTTGAGACTGCATTAATTACTCTTAAACACGCAGAAGATATTGGTTTGGGTACTCAAAATTATGATCTTATACAATCAGAATAATCTGGTTGTTTTTTTGTGTTTTGTTTGATACAATAGGGCTATGAAAAAAGAGTTATTATGTCCTGTGGGTAGTATAGATGCTGCTCATGCTGCAATTCATAACGGTGCAGATGCTATTTATTTAGGTGGAAAACAGTTTGGTGCTAGAGCTTTTGCCGAAAATTTTTCTGATGAAGAAATAATTAATGTGATTAATGATGCTCATTTATACGGTGTAAAGGTTTATGTTACTGTAAATACTTTAATAGGGGATACTGATTTTAATGAAGCTTTAAACTTTATTGATTTACTTCATAAAAATGGAGTAGACGCTGTTATATTACAAGATATAGGTTTTAGTATAAAAGTTCGTAAAATGTATCCTAATTTAGAACTACATGCTTCTACTCAAATGCATAATTTAGATAGTTTTAGTGCTCTATTTTTAAAAAATTTAGGTTTTAAAAGAATAGTAGTTGCTAGAGAGCTTACTTTAGAAGAAATCAATAAAATAGATACTGATCTTGAAATTGAAGTTTTTATTCACGGAGCTATTTGCATGAGTTATTCTGGGCAGTGTTTACTTTCTAGTATGGCTATGAATAGAAGTGGTAACAAAGGTGCTTGCTCACAGCTTTGTAGAATGCCATATAATTTTTATATTAATGAAGAAATTGTACCTAAAACTGGTAAATATTTACTTAGTCCAAAAGATTTAAATACTACAAGTATTTTTACTGATATAATGAATAGTAATATTACTTCTTTAAAAATTGAAGGAAGAATGAAGTCTAAAGAATATGTAGCAGTTGTTACTAAAATGTATAGAAAACTTATAGATGGATTTTATAATAAAGAAACTATAGATGTAAGTAATGAAGAAAAAGCTTTAGAACAATTATTTAATAGAGGTTATGGTACTGGACATTTAATATCATCAGATAATTTAATTAATAGTCATAGAGGAAATCATAAAGGTATAAAAATTGGTGAAGTAATTAATATTACAGAAAATAATATTACAATTAAACTTACTGATTCGCTTTATGTAGGTGATGGTATTAAATTTGATAAAAGCGATAAAGGTACTAGTGTATTTAATATTTATAAAAATAGAGAAATAATTAAAGAAGGTTTACCTGGAGATGTTATTAACATACCAAATAAAGTTAAACTAGAAGGAAATGATATTGTACTTAAAACTGTAGATGTTAGACTTAATAAATCTCTTGAAAATTATGAGGAGAAAAAAATTCCAGTTACTATTAATATTACTGCTAAAAAGGGAAAAAATTTAATATTTGAAGTTATTTGTAGTGATGATTATATTAAACGTGAAGGCCCACTTGTAGATGATGCATTAAATAAGGAGGTTACTTTAGAAGATATTAAAGAAAAAGTAACTAAGTTAGGTGGAACTGCTTTTATAGCTAGTAATGTTGAGATAATTAAAGATGATAATATATTTATTCCACTTTCTTCAATTAATAATTTGAGAAGAGAAATTTTTGATAATTTAACTGAAATTAGAAAAAATGGAAATATTAATTATCGTAAAGAAGATATAAATGATAATTTTAATGATATTAATCAAGATGAAGAGCTTAGTATTTATGTTAGAACTAGTGAACAACTTGATTTAATAAAAAAATATCCAATTAAAAGAATTTATACTAGTAATTATGAGCTTTACGAAAAAAATAAAGATTTAAATATTTATTATGAAGTAAATATAAATGAAGATAAAGAGTTTAAAAATGGTAAACTTTTAATTAATTCGACAAGTGATTTACTTAAATATAAAGATAACGATTTAGTGCTTAATTACAGTATGAATGTTTATAATAGTAATACTTTAAATTATTATAAAGATTATGGTATAACAAATTATTCTGCTGAGCTTAAATTAGATGAGCTTAAAAAATTTAATCGCAAAATTATAGGTGCTGGAGAGTTACTAATATATGGAAAAGTAAAAGTTATGACTATGAAGCACTGCTTACTTTATAACAAACCAATATGTGAAAGCTGTAAATATAAAGATAGTAAAAGATTTTTAGAAGATAGTTTTGATAGAAAATATAATGTTGTTTGCCATGATGGAGTTAACTATTTATATGATCATAAAGATATACTTAAAATTAGAGATTTAAAAGAACTTAAATTCATTGGTATAAAAAGATTTAGAATTGATTTGTTTAATGAAAATGAAAAACAAATAAATAATATTATGAATGAATATTTTTCAAATAACCATTAATTAACAAATTGAATTAGTAACATAATTGCATAGTAAAACATATATTGTATAGACTAGAAGTATGAGAGAAAATTTTAAAATATTTTGCATAGCGTTTATAATAATTTTAGTAGTAAGTTTATCTTATACTATATTTTTTAAATAGAAAACTAGAGTTTTTATTAACTCTAGTTTTAATTTCTTATCAAATTCACAAAATATTTATTTAAAAAGTCATCAGTATAATACTCATCACAAAATTTCTCTATATTATTTGATGGTGGCAATCCATCAATTCTTTCTGTTTGTCTATGAAGTGCAAATACAGTTATTGTACAGTTAATAATCATAAAAATAAATAAACTATAAAATAATACATTGCCTGAAGTAGGTGTTAATTTTTCAATAAAATCAGACACCTTAGGGTATACAATGTATACAACTAAGAGTCCAAGTAAACCAAAAAATACTGCATATAACAAATTAGTTCTTCCATGTAAATTTAAAAAATGATCTGAATAATCCCAAGAAACAGCTCCAACTAAAATTTCTTGAAAAAATGACGATAGATATTCAATAACTCCACCTATTATAGTTGCAATAATAAAGGTATGCCAAACAGGTCTTTTTTTTCTACATAGAGCTAGTGCCATAAAAGCTGCGCCAAATCCATATACAGGATTAAAAGGTCCATAAATAACACCTCTATGAAGTCTCCATGAAGGATCGCTAGCGTCTAATATAATTCTCTTTATATATAAATAAGATTCTTCCCATATTACACCAAATATACAACCAACCATAAAAATAAAAAATAATTTCTTAAAATTTATTCCTTCAGCAAATTTTTTTGTTTCACTTTTTTTCATAATCAACACCCAAAACTAATTTTAGTATAAACTATTTTTAATAAAAATACAAGTTATATGTTATACTTATTATATGAGGAGATAATATGAATTTTAATGATTATGATTTAATAATTACTACTAATTTTATAAAAAAGGAAATTCTTAAAAATGCCAGTATAAACAAAGAAATTATTAAAACTAAAATAGTTACTAAAGGAGAAATTACAAATTTACTTTTAGGAAAAATAGATGATAAAGCAATAGATGAACTAATAAATAAATTTGATTTACCATATGAGTTTGCAAAAGTAATATTAAAAAATATTTTTTTTGGTGGGAAAAAACTTAAAAAATATTATGACTACCTAATTGAAAAAAATTATCTAATAATAGATGAAACATACTTAATAGATAAAAAAAATGTATTACTCATAAATGTTTTTTTAGATGATTTTTACAAAAATAAATTTAAAAATGCAACGTTTAGTGATTGCTGTTATGAAAAAACATATACTCATGAAATTCATGAATTTAACACTTTACTTGACGAAGTGACAAATTTAGCGTTTGAAATACTAAGACTTAAAGAAATATCATTTAGTAATATAAAAATAGTTAATGCAAACGATGACTATAAGCTAACATTAAGAAAAATTTTTAATATGTTTAATATACCTATAAATTTAAATGAGAAAAAAAGTATTTATAAAATGAACAATACGATATTATTTTTAAATAAATTACATAGTACTAAAAATATTGAGAAGTCTTTAAATATTTTAGAAAAAGATGAAATATATGATAAGTTAATTAACTATTTTAATCAAAAAAATTTTGATACTATTAATGAAATAACTTTAAAAATAATAGAGGATGATATTAAGAACATTAATATCGCAGAAAAATCTATTAAAAATGCAATTGAACTTATAAATTTAGAAGATGTAATAAGTGATGATAAGTATTATTTTGTAGTAGGTTTTAATGAGGGAAGTATACCAACTTATTATAAAGATGAAGATTATTACAGTGACAAAGATAAAAAAGAAATAGGTCTTTTTACTAGTTTAGATAAAAATAGTAATTTCAAAAAACTATTTGAAAAAATTTATTTTAGTACTAAAAATTTATATATATCATATAAACTAAAATCAAGTTTCAGTAAATACAATATAAGTTACTATATAAATGAATATAATTTGAATGTTGTAAAAGAATATAAAAACAATTATTCTTATAGTAATATATTTAATAAAATTAATTTAGCTAGGTATCTGGATGATTTAATAAAATTTGGGATAGTAAACGATGATTTACCTCTATTAAAATCAAATTATGATTTAAGTTATTTAGATTATGATAATGAATTTAAGGGTATTGATAATTCTAAGTATCTTGAAAAAGTTAAAGAAATAACTCTTTCTTATTCAAGTATTAAAGATTACTATGAATGTGGTTTTAAATATTATATTAATAAAGTTTTAAAACTAAATAAGAGTGAAGAAACTCTAGCGTTAGTAATTGGTAGTGCATTTCACTTGGTGTTATCTAAAATTTATGATAATGATTTTGATTTTGAAAAAGAATATGAAAATGCTTTTAAAGAATATAATCTAAGTAATAAAGATTTACTTTTTAAAGATATTTTAAAGAAGGAGTTAAGATTTATTATAGATTCTATTTTAGAGTTTGAAAGTGTTACATCTTTAAAAGAAAATGAGCTTGAGGAAGGTGTTAGTATCAATGATATTATACCTGGAAAAGTTAGATTATACGGAGTAATTGATAAATTTAAAATTAATAAAGAAAAAAATATTGGTATCGTTATTGATTATAAGACGGGAAGTGTAGCATCATCTCTTGATAATATTAATCATGGATTAAACTTACAATTACCGATATATATTTATTTAGCTAAAAGTGCAAAACCAGCGCTTATTATCGGAGGATTTTACTTGCAAAAAGTGCTAAATAATTCTAGTTTAGACGAAGATGAGGATAAGAAAAGAGAAAAATTAAAACTTGATGGATACAGTACTACTGATGAAAATATATTAAAAGAAATAGATTCAGGATATGCTGGAAGTAGATTTATTAAATCTCTTAAGCTATCAAAAAATGGTTTTTACGCATATTCAAAAGTCTTAGATGAATTAAATATTAATAAAGTAGAGGATATTGCTAAAACTAAAGTACTAGAAGCTGCTAAAAATATTGTTGATGCTAAATTTGATATTAATCCTAAAAAACTTAAGGGTAAAAATGTATCATGTGAGTTTTGCAAGTTTAAAGATTTATGTTTTATGAAAGAAGATAACATGGTTGAAATAGAACATACTTCTTTTAAAGATTTATTATAGGAGGAAAATGCATGCCAAGATTTACAAAGGAACAACAAGAAGCAATAGATAAAGAAGGGTGTAATATATTAGTTTCTGCTGGAGCCGGATCAGGTAAAACAGCAGTTTTATCTCAAAGAGTTCTTCGAAAAGTAAAAGAAGGTGTATCAGTTGATGATTTACTAATTCTAACCTTTACGAATGCAGCAGCGGCTGAAATGAAAGAACGTATTCGTGATTTAATAAAAGAAGAAGATAATTTAGAAGAAGAAGTATTAAAAGTAGATTCAGCTTATATTACTACATTTGATGCATTTACCCTTAGTTTGGTTAAAAAACACCATTACTTAAAAGATCTACCTAAAAGTATTAATATATGTGATGCAAGTATTTTAAGTTTAAAAAAAGAAGAAATACTAGAAAATTTATTTGAAGAATTATATCAAGAAAGAAATGAAACATTTGTTGAGTTTATTAAAACTTACTTTATTAAAAATGATAAAGATTTATTTCAGTTTATTTTAAATTTTCAAAAATCTCTTGATCTAATTTATGAAAAAGAAGAATTTATTAATTCATTTGCTGATACTTATTTTGGGGATGATAAAGTAAATTTACTCATAGATGAGTATTTTAATATAATAAAAAATTCACTTAATATAGTAAGAGAATTTTATGATGATATACTTAGAATTGATGATGAGTATGCATCTAAACTTAATATTAAAGATCTTTTAAAAGCTACTAGTTATGAAAATATAAAAGCTTATGCTAATGTAGAGCTTCCAAGACTTAAAAGTGGTTCTAGTGAAGAGCTTAAAGAAGCAAAAGAAAATATTAAAAAGTCGTTAGATAATTTAAAAGTATATCTTATATATGAAACTTTAGAGGAATACAAAGTAGAGTATCTAAGTACTAAAAAATTTGCTTTAGAAATACTAAAAATCACTGATAATTTTGATAAAAGAGTAAAAAGTATGAAACTTAAAGAAAATATTTTTGATTTTTTAGATATAGAAAAATTTGCTATTGATATACTTCGTGAAAATAAAGATGTAAGAGAGTACTATAAAGAAAAGTTTAATGAGATATTAATAGATGAGTATCAAGATACTTCGGACATACAAGAATATTTTACTGATTTAATAGCTAAAAATAATGTATATATGGTTGGAGATATCAAACAAAGTATTTATAGATTTAGAAATGCTAATCCAGATATTTTTAAAGATAAATTTATTAACTATGGAAACAGTATTAATGGCAAAAGAATAGATCTTAATAAAAATTTCAGAAGTAGAGAAGAAGTACTTTTAGATATTAATTTGATGTTTGATAAAATAATGGATATACCAATAGGTGGAGCAAATTATAAAGAGGAACATAGGCTTGTATTTGGTAATACATCATATAATGAAGATTTTAAAAATGAAAACAATAATAATTTTGAAATTTATAATTATAAACTAGAAAAAGACTATAAATTTGATAAAGAAGAAGTAGAGATATTTAAAATAGCTGAGGATATAAAAAATAAAGTTGATTCTGGATATATTATTTTTGATAAAGAAGAAAAATGTAATAGACCAGCCATATATAGTGATTTTGCAATTCTTTTAGATAGAGGAACTTCATTTTTTAACTATAAAAAAGTTTTTGAATTCTTAAATATTCCATTGAGTATCTTAAAAGATGAATCAATTAAAAGTGCTGACATGATTAAAATAATGAAAAATATATTTGTTTTAATTAAAAAAATTAAAGACAAAGAATATGACACAGATTTTAAGTATGCTTATTTTAGTGTTGCTAGAAGTTTTTTGATTAAAGAAAGCGATAGTAATTTATTTGATATTATTATTAATGGTAAATTTTTTGATACATTAGTTTATAAAAAATGTTTTAATATAAGTGATGGTATAAACACTAAAACTATATATGAAATATTTTTAGAAGTAATCGATGAATTTAATATGTATGAAAATATAATTTCACTAAAAAATATAGATACTAATAACGTTATTTTAGAATACTTAGTAGGGATTGCTAAAAATGTAAGTACTTTATATACCTTTGATGAATTTATTAATTATTTGGATAACATTATAAATGGTAAATTAGATCTTAAATACGAATATAAAAAAGATGATGAATGTGGAGTAAGTTTAATGACTATTCATAAATCAAAAGGTTTACAATTTCCAGTTTGTTATTTTGCTGGACTTGATAAACCATTTAATATCAGAGAGTTAAGTGATAAATTTTTATTTAATAAAAAGTATGGAATAGTAATACCTGCAAAAAATAAAGTAATAAAAAATACTTTTGTTAAAGATTTATATATTAATAGTTATATACTTGATGAAGTAAGTGAAAAATTAAGACTTTTATATGTAGCGTTACCTCGTGCTAAAGAAAAAATGATATTTGTTATGAGTATTAAAAATGAAAAAGATTATACCTATAAAGGTAATGTAGTAAATGATAATGATAGAATTAGATATAGATCATTTGCAGATGTGCTAGAATCTATTAATAAAGTTATTGTTCCTTATTCTAGTAATATTGATTTAGAAAAATTATATGTTACAGATGAATATAAGTTTACTAGAAAAAATAATCATATTAATAGTGTAGCTAATTTGGATAAAAAACTAATTGTTAATGAAAATATAATGAAAGATGAAATAATAACTAAAAAACACTTTTCTAAAGAAAGTAAAGAATTATTTGATAAAGAAACTAAATCTAATATAAATGAAGGATTATATATTCACAGTGTGATGGAAAATTTAAATTTTGCTAATCCTGATTTTTCTGTTATAAATAATAATTATATTTCTTATGTAAAAAAATTTTTAAATTTAGATATATTAAATAATGCAGTAAATATTTATAAAGAATATGAATTCATGTACTTCAAAGAAAGCAATGAAATGCATGGAATTATAGATTTATTAATAGAAAAAGAAGATAAATTTGTTATTATAGACTATAAACTTAAAAATATTACAAGTGATGATTACATTAATCAGTTAAATGGATATAAGAACTATATAAAAGCTATAACTGGAAAAAACTGTGAAATATATTTATATTCATTTATAGATGGATTATTAGTTAATCTGGAGAAAAACTAAATTATATACTTATAATAAATATTATGATATGATTCATTAAATGCAAGGGGACGTTATGGAAAATATATATGATATTATAAAAGAAAATGAACATTTATTTATAAATGAAAAGCTAGGTTCAGAATGTAAAGGAGTTTGTTGCAGAATAACTCCATGCTCTTATTTTCCAAGTGATCTTGATATGAATAAGGAAAGTATTATTAAACTACTCGATGAAGTCATTGCTTCTATTAAAGTGAAAATTATGAATTTTCCAGATGGGAATAAAATGGCAACTGTACCAGTGCCAATTGTGGGTGTAAGAGGTAGGAAAAAAATTCGTTTCTTGTAGATAAGAAATGGAATTTTTTAATGAAAT
>CAYJEI010000005.1:0-259 GCA_964369155.1 uncultured Muribaculaceae bacterium
AATGTTATAGAAATTAAAAATTTAAAAAAAGAATTTGAAGTTAAAATTAAAGCAAAAGGACTTAAAGGAAGTTTTAAATCAATCATAAAACCAAAATATAAAAAGATAAAGGCTGTAAATAATATTAGTTTATCTGTCAGTAAAGGCGAAAAAATTGCTTTTATCGGACCTAATGGTGCTGGTAAAAGTACTACTATAAAAATGCTTACTGGTATACTATACCCTGATAGTGGTGAAATAAGCGTTTTAGGTATTGACC
>CAYJEI010000005.1:329-1328 GCA_964369155.1 uncultured Muribaculaceae bacterium
GATGCATTTGCCCCCTTATGATAATTTTATGTTTTTTGGGGCAGTATATGATTTAAGTACTAAGGAAACTGAGGATAAGATAAAAGAACTTACTGAAGTATTTGAGCTAGAAGATATAATAAATACTCCTGTTAAAAATTTATCTCTTGGTCAAAGGATAAGATGTGAAATTGCAGCTTCTTTAATTCATAATCCAAAAATATTATTTTTAGATGAACCTACTATAGGACTTGATCCTGTAGTCAAAGAAAAAATAAGAATACTTATTAAAAAATTAAATAAAGAATTTAATACAACTATATTTTTAACTAGTCATGATACTAGTGATATTGAAAAGTTATGCGACAGAGTTATTATAGTTAATAATGGTAAAATTGTTATAGACGAAGATATTAATCATTTGAAGTATAATTATTTAAATAAGAAAATTGTGGAAGTAAAACTAAATGAAATAGTAAATTTTAAAGACAGTAAAGGTATAACTATTTTAAAAGATAGTGGATTTAATTTAAAACTTGAGATTGATAGTAGTAAGAAAACTATTGTTGATGTAATTAAAATGATAAATCCGGATAACATTATAGATATTAATATATCTAGCGTTCCTCTTGAAGAAGTTATAAGTGATATATATCAGGATGTGAAAGAAAAATGAGAAAATATTTCAGTGTAATTAAAATGACTATTTTAGAAAAATTACAATATATACCTAATATTATTATAGGTGCAGCTATGTATATTATTTTTATTTATACTTTTTCACAACTTTGGTATTATTTATATGATGGAGATTCTTTAATTGCTGGATACAATATCACTCAAATGATTTGGTATGTATCTATTACTGAAATTATTTGGTTTTCAGTTAGACCTAAATCAATTAAAAAGGATTTATCTGATGAAATTAAGTCTGGGAAAATAGCTTATATTCTTAATAAACCATTTAATTATATCGGATATGTATTTTCTAAATATATTGGAGAGTGTTTAGTTACTTTT
>CAYJEI010000005.1:1338-30499 GCA_964369155.1 uncultured Muribaculaceae bacterium
TCATAGCAAGTATTATAATTATTGGCCCTTTAAGTGAATTTTCACTTATAAGTATTCCATTTTTATTTATTACTCTTGTTTTTTCAATACTAATTACATTTTTTATTTATATTACTATATCTTTTACAGCTTTTTGGATTGAAGATAATACCCCTATTTTTTGGATATATGAGAAATTAATACTTTCTTTAGGAGTTTTATTTCCTGTTGAAATATTCCCTACTATCTTACAAGGGTTTATTAAATTTAGTCCAGTATACGTTACGATGTATGCACCCGCTAAAGTATTTGTAGATTTTTCTTTTAAAAGTTTTATAGAAATTTTAGTTTTTCAAATAATATATTTAATTGTTATAATATTTATATGCAGTTTAATATTTAAGAAAGGAGTTAAGATGCTTAGTGTTAACGGCGGTTAAAAATCACTTAAGATTACTTGGAATATCATTTAAATATAATTTAGCTAAAGCTATGGATAACAGAATTTCTTTTCTAAGTCAAGTATTTGGAATGGTTCTAAATAATAGCATGATGATTATTCAGTGGATAGTATTATTTAGTATAAAAGATAATATTGGTGGATATGGATTTACTGATGTACTACTTTTATGGGCTATTGCAGCTGGGACATATGGTGTTAGCCATGCTTTATTTAATAACTCATTTAATTTATCTAAAATAATTTACATGGGTAAACTTGATGCTTTTTTAGTACAACCTAAAAATACTTTATTTTATACAGTTACTAGCTCTTTTTCTGTTTCTGCTATAGGAGATATTATTTTTGGTTATATAGTTTTAATATATTTAGGAGCTAACCCTATATTATACTTATTATATACTTTATTAATTTTGCTGGGTGGTATTATTTTAGCTTCATTTAGCTCTATAGTGCATAGTTTAACATTTTGGTTTAATAACGCAGAAGATTTTGCAGTGATAGTTACAAATTCAATGATCAATTTTGCAACGTACCCAAACAAAATATTTAGTAAAGAAATTCAGTGGATTATGATAACACTTATACCTGTTAGTTTTACTTCTCATATTCCAGTTGAACTTCTTACGAATTTTGATTTAAGTTTATTTATTATTTTAATATTAGTTACTATTTTTATAAGTTGTTTAGCATTTTTAATATTTAAACTTGGACTTAAAAGGTATTCATCTAGTAATCTTGTAAGTTCTAGAATATAAAAAAACGAATATTGTAGTTATTAAACTAAATATTCGTTTTTTTTAGTTATAAAATTTTTCCATATATTCATCGTAAGTCATAGCTTTATCTCTATAAGATCCGTCAGGAAGTATTTCAATAAGTCTATTAGTTGCTGTATCAATTAATTGTTGGTCATATGTTGCAATAATAAATGATGATGGGAATTTTGTAAGTCCATTATTAAGTGCTGTGATTGACTCAATATCTAAATGATTTGTTGGTTCATCCATTACTAAAAAATTATTTTTTTCGAGCATTATTTTAGATAAAACACATCTTACTTTTTCTCCTCCAGATAATACATTAACTTTTTTAAGTGCATCATCTCCTGAGAATAACATTCTACCTAAAAAACCTCTCACAAAAGAATCATCAGTATCACTGCTATATTGTCTTAGCCAATCAACCATTGTTTTATCTACTTTAAATAAATCTTCATGGTCTTTTGCAAAGTAACTAATATTAGTATTAACACCTTTTTTAATAGTTCCACTATCTGGCTCTATTTCTCCAGCAATAATTTTAAGAAGTGCTGTTTTAGCTACTTCGTTAGTTCCTATTAATGCTATTTTATCATCTTTATTTACATATAAACTAAAGTTTTTAAGAATTTGTTTTCCATCAACTGAATAATTTATATTACTTAAATGTAATATTTCTCCAGTTAAACCTTTTTCAAATTCAAAGTTTATAAAAGGATATTTTCTGTTAGAAGGTTTGATGTCATCAAGTTCTATTTTTTCTAACAATTTTTTTCTAGAAGTTGCTTGTTTTGATTTAGATGCATTGGCACTAAATCTTGCTATAAAGCTTTGAAGTTCTTTAATTTTTTCTTCTTTTCTTTTATTTGAATCTCTCATTTGCCTTTGAATAAGCTCACTTGATTCATACCAAAAATCATAGTTACCAACGAACATTTTAATTCTTCCATAATCTATATCAACTATATGTGTACATACTTTATTTAAGAAATGTCTATCATGTGATACTACGATTACTGTATTTTTAAATTCAATTAAGAATTCTTCAAGCCAAGCTTTACTTTTCATATCTAGACCATTTGTAGGTTCATCTAGTAAAAGTATATCAGGTTCCATAAAAAGAGCTTGCGCAAGTAATACTTTTACTTTATCACTATCTTTAAGTTCTTTCATAGTAAGACTAAGCATTTCGTTATCTATACCAAGTCCTGCTAAAAGAATTGCAGCTTCACTTTCAGCTCCCCAACCATTCATTTCAGCAAAAATACTTTCAAGTTCTCCTGCTCTTATACCATCAGCGTCTGTAAAGTCTTCTTTTAGGTATATAGCATTTTTTTCAGTCATGATACTATAAAGTTCTTTATTACCCATAATAACTGTTTCTATTACTGTATTTTCATCATACATATGATGATTTTGACGAAGAACGCTCATTCTTTCAGTTTTACCAGTTATTATATCTCCTGTTGTTGTTTCTATCTCTTTACTAAGTAATTTTAGGAATGTTGATTTACCTGCTCCATTAGCTCCAATAAGCCCATAACAGTTATTACCAAAATCTAAATTTACATTTTCAAATAATGTTTTTGTTCCAAATTTTAAACTAACATCTACTATTTTTAACATAATTTTCCTCCAAGCTACATAATTGTACCATAAACTACTTTAAAAATCCATTTTTTTTAAGCTCATCTACTACTTTATTCCAAAATATTTTGGAGTCATCATAATCAATTATATCTATAACTTTACCATAAGGAATATATTTTACCTCACTTATTTCAATTTCTTGATTAATAAGATTACTACTAATAGGTTTTGCTACAAAATATATTACATCTTTATCTATTTTATTATCTATTATGTAATTTTCAGTAAAACTTAGATCACTAACTATATTAATATCAACATTAGTTTCTTCTTTTACTTCTCTAATAGCAGCTTCTTTATCTGTTTCTTTTCCTTCTTTATGACCTTTAGGAAGTCCCCAGTGTCCTTTATTATGTTTTACAAGAAGCACCTCGTTATTATCATTAATTACTATTGCTCCATATGATTTATCTTTTTTCATTTTATACCTTCCTTACTATAATATTTATTTTTTTATTATTAACTAAAAAACTAATTATTTCATTTTCTTTTTTATGTAAAATTGCTTTTCCAATCTCACTATTAATAGTAATCTCTTCTACATTATCAGGTCTAAATTTACCAGTTAATATAACGATTTCAGAATCACTTTCTTTTTCTAAAAGAAATTTTATTTCTAGTTTATCACCAATATTTATTTTATTCTTCTTTATTATATTATCTATTATTTTAATATTATGTTTTAAGCTATTTAAACTATTTTTTTCATCTAATAGTCTTCGCTCAACTCTTGCTGCATCTTCTGCTGCAAAATTATCATGCCACCCATCTCCAGGTGCATCTTTCATTGCTTCGCTTTTTTCTTGATTGTTTATATTAATTTTATTATTTATATTTTCAAGGATACTTTCATACTGCTCATATCCTTCTTTAGTAACATAGATTATATCATCCATTTTTACACCTCCATTTAACTTACCTAAAACGTAAGTATATGAAGCGCTCCTATATGTTACTCAAAGGAGTTTCATATGCAATTATTTATTTAATTTCAAAAGTTTTTTTACAAAAATAAAACACCTCCATTTTAATAGAGATCTTTGCTAAGTAAAGTCATATTAATTTTATCATAAATATTTCTTAGATTCAAGATTATCCTTAAAAATCACCATGTTCTTATACATACTATGTTATGTTTTTCGTGATAAGCAATTAAAAAGATTAAACTAGTTAACCCTATTTAATTCCAAGACCCATTCTTTCTTTCATTAGTTTATATTTTGCTTTAGCTATTTTTTTAGAAATATCTTTTCCATCTTCTAAAATATCTTCAAGTTTATCAGAGTATAAATAATCTCTAAATTTTTCTTGAATAGTAGTAAGCTCGTTTACTACTATATCAGCAACATATTTTTTAAATTCGCCATAATTTTTTCCAGCAAACTTTTCTTCGATACTTTCATAAGTATCACTGGTAAGTGATACTGCGATATTTATTAAATTACTTACACCAGGTTTATTTTCTGGGTCATATTTAACTAAACACTCACTGTCAGTAGTTGCTCCCATTATTTTTTTTCTAGCAACTTCTGGCGCATCTAACATGCTTATGTAAGTTTTAGGATTATCACTTGATTTACTCATTTTTTTATCAGGATTCACTAAATCCATAATCTTAGTTCCACTTTTAGCTATTTTAACATCTGGCACTTTAAATGTTTCACCAAATTTTTTATTAAATCTTTCTGCAATGTTTCTAGCAAGCTCTACGTGTTGTTTTTGATCTATGCCAACTGGAACTAAATCAACATCATATGTTAAAATATCTGATGCCATTAATACTGGATATGTTAAAAGTCCTGTTGAAAAACTTTCACTTTTACTACTTTTATCTTTGAACTGAGTCATTCTAGATAACTCTCCATATGGCGTAGTACATTCTAGCAACCATGATATATTAGCATGGTATACATTATCAGATTGTATAAATATTGTGTTTTTTTCTGGATCAATACCACATGCTAAATATAAAGCTACAAGCTCTTTTATTTTTTGTTTTAATACTTTAGGGTCCTGCTCAACTGTTATAGCATGCATATCTGCTATGAATATTTTTGAATCAAAATCACCTTGCATAGCAACCATTTGCTTAATTGAACCTATATAATTACCAAGTGTAATAGTACCAGATGGCTGTATTCCTGTTATAATTTTTTTCATAATCTTTCTCTTTTCTACATAAATTTTAACATATCTAATAATACTTTGTCAAAACGATATTAGAATAATTAACACTAGTTTTAGTTAGCGAAATAACATTTTATTGATGTACTACTAATTAACATTTACCTATTAAATATATATATTGTAAATAATGAATAAAAAAATTGGTTTATAACCAATTTTTATAACCATACACCATATGTAATTGCAACCATAGCAAGTATTAAACCTACTACTAAAAATATTTTTATAATATCAAGTTCATCCCAACCCATCTCTTCAAAATGATGATGCAAAGGAGCTTTTTTGAATACTTTTTTCTTAAATCTTCTAATAGCAATTATCTGAATTAAACTACTCAATGTTTCAATAACAAATACACCACCAATTAAAGCTAATGAAAATTCATGTTTAGTCAAAATTGCAATAGTTGCTAAAGCTCCTCCTAAAGATAATGATCCAAGGTCTCCCATAAATACTCTAGCTGGGTGAGAATTAAATATCAAGAATCCCATAAGTGATCCTACTAAAGTAAAGCAAAATATTGCAATTTCTTCATACCCTTCAAGCCAGCCACAATTCCAAGCTATAATTCCATATGCTAAAAATGATATTAAGCTAAGAGTACCTGCAAGTCCATCAAGTCCATCAGTAATATTTACTGCATTTGTTGTACCTACTAGCAATATTAAAATAAATATTCCAAATACCCAGCCAAGAGGCATAGAGAAATTTATAAATGATATTGATAAAGTTGGTTCACCACCACTTTTTAAATATAAGAAGAAAAATATAAGTGCAATTATCATTTGAATTAAAAATTTAGTGACGGTTGGAATTCCATCATTATTTTTTTTATATACTTTTAAATAATCATCAATAAATCCTAGAATCCCATAAGCCAAAAATACAAATATTAAAATAGCTAAATTATAACTTAAACCTATACTACCTTTTATGTATAATAACACAAGTGATAACAATACAGGTATTATAAATATAAATCCACCCATAGTTGGTGTTCCTTGTTTTTCTTTATGCCTTTCGTGTATCAAATTACTTACAAACTGACCTATTTTTTTCTTTCTAAGTAAAGGAATAAATATAATTCCACAGATTATAGCTAAAATAAATCCAAGCATCATAGACATAGCTGCCTTAGCCAGTATCAACATAAGTTTTCACTTCCTTTAATTTAATTATACTATATAATATCACAATTTACCTTTTATTAGACAAAATATAGTATTATTTTACATAATTTTAACTTAATAAATTAATTTAATTGAAGATGCACTTCACTGTTTTCCTTAACATAAGTATTGCAATAAGGAGATTGATAAAAAATTGTAGAGCCAGTTCCAGAAAACTCTATATTAAAACCATCTAACATTTTTTTTGCATCTTCAAGCGATTCTCCTTCAACACATGGCATTTTTATATATTTTTCATCAAGCCAGGTATATTCTCTAGGCATAACATCTACACTTGGCTTTATATCGAATATATCAATTGCCGATGTAAATATAGATTTAGCAATTGGAGCTGCTATAGTACCACCGTACTGAACTACACCTTTAGCATTATCAACAGCAACATACAAAACAATTTCAGGATCATCAGCGGGCATAAAACCAATAAATGATGTAATATATTCAGTTTTAGAATACGCTCCATCAATTACTTTCTGAGCAGTTCCAGTTTTTCCACCTACCCTATAATTTTCAATATATGCATTTCTTCCAGTTCCATTCGCAACAACACTTTCAAGTGAATATTTGACAAGATCGCTAGTTTCTTCACTGATAACTTCTTTTTGTTTCTTAGCTTCAATTAATTGCAAAACATTATTAGTATTTGAATCTAAATATGATTTAACAATATAAGGAGTATATAATATTCCTCCATTTATAGCAGCGCTAACTGCATTAACTTGTTGAAGAGGAGTAACTGACACCCCTTGACCAAAAGACGTTGTAGCATGCTCGACAGGTCCCATATCATCAATATCAAATAATATACCACTTGATTCACCATTTAAATCTATGCCTGTTTTTGAACCAAATCCAAAGTCAGTTATGTAATTCATTAAAGTTTCTGTACTCATTGTCTGACCAATATGAACAAACCCAGTATTACAAGAGTTTTCAACTACATTAATAAGCTGCTGCTCTCCATGACCTCCACTTTTCCAACAATGAAGTGTTGCTCCGCCTACATTTATTGAACCTGAATCAAAATATGAATCTGCAAATAAATCAATTGTCTTTTCTTCTAGAGCTGCACTTAAAGTAATAATTTTAAAAGTACTTCCAGGTTCAAAAGTCATCCAAATAGGTAAATTTTGATTTATGGTAGATACACTATAATTTTGATAATTATTTGAATCAAAATTAGGCCTAGAAGCCATAGCTAAAATTTCCCCTGTATCAGGATCCATGGCAATTGCCATAGCACCTGTAGCATCATATTTAGTCATAGCATTATCAAGTTCATTTTCAATTGCAAGCTGAAGATCTAAGTCAATAGTAAGTTGCACAGTTATTCCACTTACAGGAGATTCATAAACTTCTGCAAGTTCTAACTTATTTCCTTTTCCATCTGAAAAATATTTTATTGAACCGTTTTCACCTGTCAAATATTCATCATAAAAAAGTTCTATACCAGATAATCCCTGATTATCAATACCTACATAACCTAAAACATGAGAAAGTAAATCCTCATATGGATAATATCTTTTAGATTCTTTCAAAAGATATATTCCATCTAAATTAAGGTTATTAATTTTTTCAGCTGTTTCATAATCAAGCTGTCTTCCTTCAGGATGTACTCTTTCAATAGATGTACTTTTAGAAAAATGAGCTAAAATATCTTCATATGAAGCTTCTAAAATATTTGAAACTTCTTTTGCAGCTTTTTCTTTATCTAAAATTTGATTGGGCACAACCACTAAAGAAGTTGTAGTAATATTAGTAGCAAGAACATTTCCATTACGATCTACTATTTCACCCCTATCAGCAGCAACAGGCAAATTCCTACTCCATAAATCTTCAGCTAATGTATTAAGCTTTTCATAACTAAAAACTTGAACATATAACACCCTAGAAATAATTATAATTAGTGCCATTAAAATTAATACAAATACAAATCTAATTCTAGTATGTACATTATTTAGAAACATTTAATCACCACTAAAGTATATTTTATAAAATAAAAAAAAGAATAGTAAAACTATTCTAATCAAACAACTGCAAAGCATTATCAGCATCAATATTGATTTGAAGACAACTTTCTAAAAAATTTATATATTTGTATGTATTTTCAATAAAATGATGCATCTTATCAGACTTTATAGATGAATATATATCGTTTACAACAGAAATAGATTGTTTTAAATTATTTATAACATTTCTAACTTCATCATATGTTAAATCACCTATCATTTTTCTAAATCTCCTTGTAATTTCAATGCAATATCTTTAATATCAGTTTTAATATTTTCAATATTTTCGATTAAATCTAAATTATCTATATCATTCCATTTTGTTTTCATGATATTTGCCTGTTCAAATATTTTATTAATTGCAATTACAAATTTATTATATTCTTCCATAAATCCTCCTAGATTAATATTATTCTTGATCCATTTAACAAATTAGAATCTTTAACAAAGATATCCAAATTCAAAATTTCTCCAGTTTCTTTATCGTAAAAATTAGTATCATTTTTAATTTCATACAAATTATCAGTAATTTCAACTAAGTTTTCCTCTATTAAATTTTTTACAGTACCTATGCGTTTATTTAAAGGTATAAATAAATCATATTTTCTTTCTATAGTTGGAACAATAAGTTCAACAAGTATTTTATTATTCATTTACAACCTTTCTTTACTATCGCTAACTATTTTAACAATACTAACTTCCTCTTTATTTACTACAAAAGCAAAATCATTTTCAAGTAACTCTCTAACTGATTTATCAGAAGTCTTATATTTTAATGTAAATTGATTAGATAAATCTCTACCAACCCATATATAACTGCTTAAATCAATATTTTTAGCAATGACTCTATCCTGTAGTAATTGTTTAGTAACCGCTAAATTATCAAAGATAATTAAATTGTTACTACTATCGTTTAAAGTATCCAAATATTTAATAAATTTATTTTTCATTTCTTCAGATAATTCATTAATAAATTTGTTAATATCTATAATAACAAACATTGCTGCAGTATCATAACTTAATATCATTTGATTTACCAATTCATTAGAATTAACATAAATCTTACAAGATAAATTATATTCATTTAATATGGTTTTCCCGTCATATGTATAAGTAGGAATATTAGTAAATGTAATGTTTTTAATTAATCCCGAAATAAAATCAGTATTATCATAAACATCACTAGACATTACAAGATTTATTTTATTTGTAACAAAATCAAAGGTAGATATTTCAAGAGAATTTTTTTCAATCCCTACAGGAACTTGTCTGACATTACCGAATTTTTCTTTAAGACCTTCAACTGTTACAATTTCAGGCAAAATTTTTATAGAAGGCGCCCTATCTGGATATTTTATCTGAAGTTTTTTAGAAATAGCCTTTATATAATAATGAAACGAATCATCTTCATAGGGTTTAGCTACTTGAAATTCAAGAACCCTCCCCATATCTATAAGACCTCTTCCCAAAATATTATCAAGACTTTTTCTTCTAGCTCCAGGCAAAATATTCATGTACTCGTCATCAGCAAGTTTAAGAACAATATTTTTTGTGAAATTTTGTTTCATTCTATATCTTATTGCATTAGTTGTTGTAGCTGTTAAAATAAATAATATACCATATTTAAAACATTCTCTACTTATAGTTTCAATTAAACTATCTAAATTAGGAAAACTTTCAGCAAAATTTTCATAATTATTAATTATAATAGTTATCAAAGGAACTTTTTTGTTACTATGCTCAATATAAAAGTTATATGAACCATTATAATTTAAAAATAAATTTCTTCTTGACTCTATATTTTTCTCTATATATTTAAATAAGTTAAGTATTTTTTCATTTTCATGAGATAATAAAACTTCTCCTACATGAGGTAAACCACTAAATACCCCTAGTGTTTCTGATCCACAATCAATAACATAGTAATTTATATCATCTGGCTTATACATAATACTAGATGAATAAATTAAAGTAGTTATAAAATTTGATTTACCCGCACCTGCTATTCCATACACTACCATATTACCATCGTTTGACAAATTAATTCTTAAAGGTCCTTGAACTTGATTTTCCGGATCATCATATTCACCTAACAAAGGTGAAATATTATTTTTTGTATTTTCAATTTTATATTTGTTTATTAAATTATGAATGTAAATTTTATCAGAAATTTTATCAAGCCATAGCTGTTTGGCCATAGCATTTTCTTTAGCTGCTTCTGAAGTTATATATTTCATTATATTAGTAATTTCTTCACCATGTGAATTCAAAGTATTAGTTTCTTTTTTCATAGATATACTTTTAATAACATTACCAACGTTATTTAAAACGCTGATAGAATTATCTACTTTTTTTCTTATCTTATCAGAAGGATAATATTGTTTACCAGCCCAAGCCGATTGACCAATCGCAAAAAGCTCATTATACCCTACTTGCAAATAAAATCTTCCTACTTCTTTTAATTCTGCAGCATCAGGTCTTTTAATCATATCCATACTATCAGCTTTGTCTTGAACTTTTAGAGAAATTTTAAATTTAGCATTTGACCAAATTTGATCATTAACAACACCAGAAGGTTTTTGAGTAGCTAAAATTAAATGAACACCTAAACTACGACCTATTCTAGCAGTTGATACTAATTGATCCATAAATTCCGGCCTTTGACTTTTCAGTTCAGCAAATTCATCAGATATTATAAATAAATGAGATATTGGCTCATCAACTAATCCCTTACGAAATAAAGATTGATATTTATAAATATCTATAGCACTTTCATTTAACTTATCCCTAGCGATATTAAACATTCTTTGTCTTCGTTTAAGTTCACTTTGTATTGAAGCAAGAGCTCTGTTCATCTCATTTACATCTAAATTCGTAATAGTACCTGCTAAATGAGGAAGTTTAACATTAGTCTCTTTATTATGAAAAACACCAGCTAAACCACCTCCTTTATAATCAATTAGGACAAAAGTAACTTCATTAGGATGATAGTTAATAGCCATTGATAAAATATATGACACAATAAATTCAGATTTTCCAGAACCAGTCATACCAGCTATTAATCCATGTGGCCCATGATATTTTTCATGTAAATCCAGTTTAAATAATTCATTTTGTTGACCTACACCAATGGGCGTTTGAAGAGATATGGTAGGATTACTATTTTTCCACCTGCTACTTATATTAAGTTGCTCTACTTGACCAACATTATACATTTCTAAAAAACCAAGAGTTTCAGGCAACATTTCGCTTTCCTTAATTATTTCTAAAGGTATATTAGCTAATTTTGAAGTACATTCATATAAATTTATATCATCAGTCAAGCCTATAGTAAATTCTTTTTTAGAATTTTGAGAAAGCTCATTACCAAATAAACTTGCTGTTGTATCATTAACGTTAATAAATACCTCAGTTTTATTAGGTAAATTTGTAAGTCTCGGAGCTAGCACAACTAAGGTAAAACCGAAATTTTTATCACTTTCAGCTATATCTTTTATAATTTCTATATTTCTTAAGTTTTTATAATCATCTGTAATAATAACGTAATATGGCTCAAAATTTTTATAAGATGAATCATCAGTTTCAGAATTTTTTCTAGCCTGAAATTCTTTTTCTAAAAACAAAGATAATTCTCTAGATTCATCAATATCTGATGAAAAATATCTTATAGTTTTCTCATTATTCCATATATGAGGAGCTATTTTCATATACTCCCAATATTTTTCTCTAGATTTACTAGTCATAATTACTATCTTAAGATCCTCATAGCTATGGTATGTAAGCATCTGTAAAACTAGACCATCTACAAATGATTGCTTAGTACTAGTAGTTCCAACAATAGCATATTTATTTTTTTCAGTAAATGAAGAAGTAATTGGAACATTTTCTATAATTTTAATAACAGAACCAATTTGGATAGCTTCATTTAACAAAGGGTCCTCTTCTAAAGAAAACCTTTTTTCCGGATATTTAATTTCACCTTTAATATTAGTATTTCCTATACCAAGTCTTAAATCAAGAAAATCATCTTGTTTAATTTCCCTTTCCCATAAATTTCTCCTTTTATTATCAATAATATCTTTAAGCTGAGGTAAAGGTAAATAATTATCTATTAAAATTAATCTTTGTTTATCTATTTCTTTTTTGATTTCTCTTTTTTTCTCAAGTAAATAAGCTGAATATTTTTCTACTCTGAGTTTTTCTTTAGCTTTAGCTTGTTTTTCTTGAAATCTTCGGTTAAGAGTCGGCCACAAAAAAGCAGCTAACATCATTGTTAAAGGCATTACTAAAGAAGGAATAGACCTTGAAAATTCAATAGTACCGTCAATTAAATTTAAAACTGCAGTATAACCCATAGCAACTGACATTACAGCCATACTAAGCATAGGACCGATTACAAGAATAGCCGGAGTTTTTTCTTTTTCTTGACTTGATGGCGGAGCTTCGATTTCTATATCAACATCTTCTATAATAGTTTTAAGTCTTGGAGATCTCAAAAAAAATTTATCTTCAGTTAAAAGTTCAATTTGAAAATCATCGGTACTATCAAAAACACTTTGTTTTAAAACTGGTTTATTAATTTGTTCTAATTTATTTACAGAAACTAAATTAGCCATGTTATTTACAATTATGAAATCTTTTAAAACTATTATTTTAATACCTAAAATAAATATTACATCCCCATACTTTAAATTTTTAGAACTAACCCTTTCATCATTTACATAAGTTCCATATTTACTACTTAAATCCGTAATACTATAAACGCCATTTTTATATATAAGCTCAGCATGATTATCCTCGATTAAAGATAAATTATATTTAATAATAGAAGTAGCACTTTTACCAATTGTTAAATGAGAATTATCTAAAACCTTAAAATTAACTAATGTTTTTTCTTTAGCTGGAGAACAATATAACATTAAATATTGATTATCAGAAACAATTTTTAAAAAAATTATTTGATATTCACTTAAAAATGCACTTTCTTCTTCCTTACCATTTACAATAACTTTAGTGTCAAAATTACTGTTTATTTTCCAATATCCTTCATACTCTTCAATATTCACTAAACTTCGTTTATTACCATATTTATCTTCATCAGAAAGCCAATAATTACCATTTATATTCGCCGGTAAAGTAAATTTAAAAATTTTGCTACCGTTAATTAATCTAAGTATCACTTTACCACCTATTTTCCCTTATTATGATTATACAATTTTTTACGGTATAATTCAAGTATTTATATCAATCTTTAAAAAATCAAAATGTAAATAAAAAAAGTAAATTCGAATTTACTTTTTATTTACTATATTACTAACTACAGTATTATCTACATAAGTATATTCTACTTCTTGATTTTGATTAAACACTGTATCATTACTAAGGTTATTACTTAGATCATTATTTGTCTCAAAAGTCACAGTATTTTCATTAGAAATACCACTACCTAAAGAAGATATTCCACCTATTTCTTCTTCAGCTAAATTTGATTGTGCAGCAGCAACTATATTTGCAGTATCAGATTCAGCCTTTGATATAAAATTTTCCATTTCAATTTGTATATCTTCTAAAATATGCTTTTTGTTTGTCATATTAATTGATAATTCTTCAATACTTTCAGCAAAAACAGACACACCACCACCCGCATAAACATCATAGGGTATTTCTTCTATTAAACTTTTAACTTTTGATATTGTATCAAAAAGCTTAGATCCTTCATTATTAAGCGTATCTATATGATATCTTATTTCTTCTGCAGTAAGCATACCTGTATTTGTTAATCTAATACCATTCATATTATCCTCCTATTTTAAAGCATTTCTACGTTCAGTCAAATGAGTTTCAAAGGTGCCTATTAAAGAATTTAATTTGCTTTCATAATTTTTTAAATAAATTAAAAATATTTCATAATCAGAAACTAAAACTTCACCAAAATTCCCATAAGAATTATATCTAGATATATCTTTTTTTAAATAATCTAAAGATTCGTATATTGAATAAATTTCATTCCAGCTCATCTTCAAATTTGATAAGGTATCAAGAGCTAAAGTAATTGTACCATTATCAAGTATAACTCCATCATATGCCATATAAACACCACTTTCTTTACTTATAAAAAGTATAACAAAAATATAAAATATTTTCAATTATACTAAAATATTTTACGTTTTTTTGTTAAAAAAACACTTTTACAAGTGCTTTTTATAACTGAGTATTTTGATCTGTTGTTAATGTTGCAGCTGGCGAAGTCGCCTTCATCATATCTTGATTATAAACATCTGCAACTTCATCAGAACTTACATTAAATTGTTTCATTTTATCCGCAATTTCGTCTAATATACTTGTTTCCATTCTGAGTAATTTAATTTCATTTCTAAAGTCTTCAACTCCTCCGAATAAACCTTTTATAACTCCCATTGAAGATGAATCATATTTTTCAAAGCAAGTATCAATTGCCGATAATGTTGCAATTATATCCCCTTTTTCTTCTCTTAGTCTACTTTGCTGTCTTTCTATTTCATCATAAGTATAACCAGTTCCTAAACGAGATGATTGACTATTATACTCATGAAATTCTTCTAATGCCATAATAATTCTCCTTTTCTATTTAATTAGTAATTACTTGATTGAATATTAACATTTTCAGCAGCATACTTTTCTAAAAAGTTTAATTTCAATTCTATACTATTAATTCTTGATTCGTAATTTCTTAAATATAAATCAAATCTTGCTCTTAATTCAACTCCAAAATTACCATATTCACTCCAATTTTCCAAATCAGTTTTCACATATAATAATGTATCTTGACTTTCTCTTAAATGATTTAAATTTTGTTTTAAAGAAATAATATCATTATTAATTAAAGATAACTGATAATCAGTAATAACTAGCGCCATAAATTTCCTCCTATCTTATAAACTAATTATAACAATAATTGCAAATAATTAATAGGAAAATTTACTACTTTACGGAAATTTAACAAAAAAAATTTAACATATCTTGTTAAATTCTTCAAATAATGTATTACATTTAGTATGACTCATATCTTGTAATCCTTTAAGCGGATACTCAATATTTAATTTTTCATATTTAGATTCACCATACTTATGATATGGAATGAATTCTATTTTTTCTATATTGTTTATTTTATTAACAAATTTCTTTAATCCTTTAATATATTCTAAAGAATCAGTATATCCAGGAACTATAACTTGTCTAATCCATATTTTTTTATTAAATTCATTTAATTTTTTTATGAAAGAAAGCGACTCATCAAACTTATCAACTCCAGCTAATTGCTTATAACCTTCTTTAGTGATATGTTTAATATCCAATATTACTAAATCAATATACTTAAAAATTTCATCATTGGTATGATTAATACCAGCTGTATCAAGTGCAATATGTATATTTTCTTCTTTAAGCATTTTTGATAAATTAATAATAAACTCTGTATGTAAAAGTGGCTCTCCTCCAGAAAAAGTAACACCACCGCCATTTTTAAAATAACTTTTATTTCGTTTAATTCTTTGAAATAATTTTTCGGTAGTAGTATTATTAGGACCTAAACACCAAGTTTCTGGATTATGACAATACAAACAGCGTAAGCTGCAGGCATTAAAGAACACTACCGTTCTAATGCCTGGACCATCTAACATTCCAGCTGATTCAATTGAATTTATACTAGCTTCATTAAAGTTTCTCATGGAAGGTTCTTTCTATAACCTCTTCTTGTTGTTTTCTTTTAAGCCTATTAAATCTTACAGCATATCCTGAAACTCTTATAGTTAAAAGTGGATATTTATCAGGATTTTCCATAGCATCCTTTAAAGTTTCTTTATTAAGAACATTAACATTTAAATGATGAGCACCTTGAGTAAAATAACCATCTAATAGTCCAACTAAGTTATTAATTTGACTATCTTTATCTTTTCCAAGCGTGTTTGGAGTAATTGTAAATGTATTTGAAATACCATCTTTACAACAATCTTGATAATTAATTTTAGCTACCGAATTAAGTGATGCAACTGCCCCTTCTTCGTCTCTTTGATGCATAGGATTAGCCCCAGGAGCAAAAGGAACACCTTTTTTTCTTCCATCAGGAGTTGTACCAGTTTTTTTACCATATACTACGTTTGAAGTAATAGTAAGAACTGAAAGTGTCGGTTCAGCACCTTTATAACATTTATGAGATTTTAGTTCATCACTAATTTTATTAAGAACTGTAAGCGCTATAGCATCAACTTCGTCATTATCATTTCCGTATTTAGGAAATTCTCCTTTTATATCAAAATCAATAGCAATTCCTTCTTCATTTCTAACAGGTTTAACAGTTGCAAATTTAACAGCCGACAATGAATCAGCAACTACTGATAATCCTGCTACTCCATAAGCCATATAACGATGCACTTTAGAATCATGAAGTGCCATTTGAATACTTTCGTAAGCATATTTATCATGCATGTAATGAATTATATTCATAGCTTTTGCATAAGTAGTCGCAAGTTTTTTCATAACAAGTTCAAAATTTTTCAACAATTTATCATAATCTAAAACTTCATCAGATATAGGATTAATTCCATCCATAACTTTAGCTCCACTAATTTCATCTACACCACCATTTATAGCATATAAAAGTGCCTTAGCTAAATTACATCTTGCTCCAAATAATTGCATATCTTTTCCAACTCTCATTGCTGAAACACAACAAGCAATAGCGTAATCATCACCATAAACAGGTCTCATAATATCATCATTTTCATATTGAATTGAATCCGTATCAATAGAAATTTTAGCACAATATTTTTTGAAGTTTTCTGGTAAATTTTCACTCCATAAAATTGTCATATTAGGTTCAGGAGCCGGTTTTAAATTAACAAGTGTATGTAATAATCGATAACTAGTTTTAGTAACTAAATTATTATTATCGGCAGTTAATCCACCTATTGCACATGTAACCCAAGTAGGATCTCCTGAGAAAAGTTCATCATATTCTGGTGTTCTTAAATGTCTAACAAGTCTCATTTTAATAACAAATTGATCAATCAATTCTTGAGCTTCAGCTTCAGTAATAATGCCTGCTTTTAAATCTCTTTCAATATAAATATCTAAAAAAGCATCTATTCTTCCCATACTAGTAGCTGCACCATTATTTTGTTTAATTCCTGCTAAATATGCAAAATATGTCCACTGCACTGCTTCTCTAGCATTTGTTGCTGGCATACTAATATCAAAACCATATTTCATAGCCATACTTTTCATTTCTGCAAGAGCAGTATGTTGCAAGAATATTTCTTCTCTTAAACGAATCAACTCATCAGTCATTTCATCTGAAGTAAATGTATCCCAATCATTTTTCTTTTCTTCCATTAACCTATCAACACCATATAGTGCTACTCTACGATAATCACCAATTATTCTTCCTCTACCATAAGCATCAGGAAGTCCAGTTATAAGTCCAGATTTTCTAGCAGCTCTAATAGTAGAATCATAAGCAGAAAACACACCATCATTATGCGTTCTAACATATTTTTCAAGCATTGCTTCTTTTTCTGCGTTAAATTTATAATTATGTGATTCAGTTGCAGATTTTGCCATTCTAAGTCCGCCAAATGGATTATAAATTCTTTCACCAGGTTTTTCAGTTTGAATTCCTACAACCACTTCATTTTCTTTATCAATATAACCTGCAGCAAAAGCATCAATACCACTTATATTTTCAGTATCAATACCTATAATACCCTTTGCAAGTTCCTCTTTAAGTATTTCCTCATACTTAGATAATACTTTATCAGTTTTTGATGTTGTTTTACTTAAAAAACTATCATCATCACTATATTCTTTATAATTTTGTTTAATAAAATCAGCAACGTTTATTTCACTTTGCCAAATTCCATCATTAAAATTTTTCCATGCCATAATTAACCACTCCTTTTAAGCAAATTAATTTTACCATATTTTCAAAATAAAAAAAAGCATAACAGCTTATTTTATTTTTTTTTGCTCAACTTTATAGCAATTAATATGACTAATATTACTAATCCAAATAAAAGGCCAAAATAAACATCGGTAAAATAATGTACATTTAAATATACTCTACTAACAGAAATCATTAAAATTATAATGCTTAAAATAACAATTAAACTTATCTTTTTAATAATAGATATATTACTTAAATAAACATAATATATTAATAACCCATAAAAAGCAGCACTTACCATTGCGTGTCCACTAGGAAAAGAATAACCAGTTTCTTCAACTAACATAATAAGTGGTCTATCTCGCTCAACAATTACTTTCAATATAACATTAATAAAAAACACTATAATTAAATTAAATAAGAAAAAACTATTCTTAAACTTATAAACCAAAATAATAGCTAATACTATCAAGAAAAAAGCAGCCCCTAACAAAGTGATTACTTTAAAAAAATTAATCCATAAATCTTCTCTATTTAAATTTAACAAAAAATCATCCACATATATTAATTTGTCATAAAATAAAAAACTAGTTAATAAAATTACAAATAATATTACAATAATTTTTTTCATATTAACCCAACACAACTGACAAAGAATCAGCAGTAGTTAATACATGGTATTCAGGTAAATTTTGACTAACAACATAACCATATCCTTCAATATTAATATTAATACCCATAAGAGTAGCAATTGTTTTTATTTCATTAGCACTATATCCAATTAAATTTGGTACTAAAATATTACTAGAATTAGTTTTTAAAAATATTTTATCCCCTTTAAATAAAACTGAATTTTTTAGTGGGAATTGATTTGTTATATAATTACCATCCCCAATAACTACTACATTTAAACCTTTACTTTCTAAAATCGCTTTTACTTCACTAGTTTTAGAGCTTATTAAATTATTAATTTCAATTTTTTCACTTACTTTATGATCAATTTCTTCATCGGTAATTTTAGCGTAACTTGCTATTTCTTCAATAGCTGTAGTCGTATAATCAGATAAATTACTTGTAGGACCAGTGTACTGTTTAACTGCCATATATAAAATATATTCAGGATCTTCTTTAGGAAATATATTCATAAAACTACGAATAACATTAGTATCACCTTCAAGATAACCACCAGTTGGAGAAGCAATCTGAGCAGTTCCCGTTTTACCCATTATTGTTACATTTTCAGGTTGCCACATATTACTTGTTCCATTATATACTGCATTATATAATAAATTTTGCATATAATCAGTTGTTAAATCATCAAAAACTTTAGCAACTTCTTCTCTACCACCCTCATAAGTAATATTCCCATTTTCGTCAACTATCTTATCTACAATATATGGTTTAATCATAGTTCCACTATTAGTGAACACAGTGTAAGCCTGTAAAAGTTGGATTGGAGTTACGCTCATTCCTTGACCAAACGAAGCATTAGCAAGTTCTGATTGATAATAAAAATCCATAGTTCCAGCTATTTCACCTGATAACTCTATATCAGTTGTTTTTCCAAAACCTAATAAATCATAATAATCTGTTAAAGTATTAGCTCCCAATTCTAAAGCAAGCATTGTTGTACCAACATTTGATGAATAAGCAAATCCTGTGTCATAAGTTATATCTCCCCATCCGTATTTATTAAAATCACTAATTGTAACATCAGCAACTTCGATACTACCAGATGTAAAAGTTTCATTTCCATCATATATACCCTCTTCTATTGCTGAAGCAAATGAAAAAGCTTTCATTGTTGAACCAGGTTCATAACTATAACTAATTAGTGGATTCAAATAATTTGTAAGCGTATTTAAATCATTTGGATTATATGAAGGACTAGTCGCACTACCCACAATAGCACCGGTATTAGCATCAATAACAGTCATAATTGCCCATTCAGATGTATATTCCTTTTTTATTTTATTTACAGCATTCTCAAGTATTAATTGAATATTACTATCAATTGTTAAATATATATCTGAGCCACTAACTGCCTCAGTTGTGTATTCAGGAACATTTGGTATTTTATACCCGTATGCATCTTGTTGATAACTTGTAGTTCCATCCACACCCTTTAAAATATCATCATAATATCCTTCAATACCTAGCTCACCTGTCAAATGATTTTCATCATCTGCTTTTGCATAACCTACTAAATAAGAGGCAAATGAACCAGACTGATAATATCTTGTAACTGATGTATCAAAACCAATACCATCTAGTTCTAATTCATCGATTTTACTTTTAGTAAGCTCTGTTATATTTCTCTTTAATTCTACTTGATATTTATCTTTACTCAAAGTTACCATTAATTCTTCTTTAGATATTTCAAGAACAGGCGCCAAAGCTTCCGCTGTTGCTTCAATGTTTTGCACATGCCTTACTTCATCTTCACTTTCAGTCCGTGATTCTTCTAGATACGCTATTACAGTATATGAATTTACAGTTTCAGCTAAGTGTTCCCCGTATATATCGTATATATTACCTCTTGAAGCATACAAAGTTTTGGACACAGTATTTCTAGAATTAGCAAATGCTTCAATATTCATTCCATCTATTTCAGTACTAAGACTAATCATTCCAAGTCTAACAATTGCTACAATTAAAAAAAGAGTAACGATAGCACAAACAAACTTATAATTTCTAACCGTCACCTTTTTTTTCATTTTATTCTCCTTCAATATCTTTTATATTTCCATTAATATATGAAAGCCCATAAACTTCAGCTATATTTTGAATATTCTGCAAGCTAGCTAGCTCATTTATTTGCATAGCTAAACTTTCATTTACTTTATTTTGATTAGCTATTTTATACTCAAGTTCCTCTACTTTTATATTAGTTTCTGATAAAAGAGCGCCACTAAATATATTTACGGCTGGGATTAAGATAATTAACAAAAGTAATAAAAAATACATAAATTTTTCACCTTTTAAAAGTTTTAATCTCTTTGCTTTATTCTTTTTCATCTTAAATCCTTTCTATAATTCTTAGTTTAGCACTTCTACTTCTTGAATTTTCCAATATTTCACTATCAGATGGTAAAAGTGGATTTTTATTTATAAGTTTAATTAAAGGTTTATACTCATCAGGTATAACAGGTAAACCTTTAACTAAGTCATTTATATCACTGTATTTTTTTAATATATGTTTAACAATTCTATCTTCCAAAGAATGAAATGTTATAACACATAATCTCCCTCCTGGAGCAAGCATATTAATTGCATCAGGTAAAACCTTTTCAATAACTTTAAGTTCATCATTTACTTCAATTCTTAATGCTTGAAATATTTTTCTTTCAGGATGATTCTTAAAAAAATAATTAGCTCCTACAGCTTTTTTAATTACTTCTACAAGTTCAAGAGTTGTATTTATATTATTTTTATTATTAACTATATTTTTTGCAATTACTCTAGATAATTTTTCTTCCCCATATTTAAAAAATATTTCAGCAAGATTTGTTTCATCATAAGTATTGATTATATCTTTAGCACTTGTACCCTTACTACTCATTCTCATATCAAGTGGTCCATCATTCATAAATGAAAAACCTCTTGAATTATTATCTATCTGAGGAGATGAAAAACCAAGATCAAATAATATACCATCTACTTTTTGAACACCATCTTCTTCTAAACATTTTTTCATATTTACAAAATTAGTTTCATAAAGTTTGAAATTATTACTTATTTTACTCAACTTTTCAGTACAATAAGTAATACTTTCATTATCTTGATCAAAAGCATAAAGAAAACCTGTTGGTATTTTTTCTAAAATTAAACTACTATGCCCAGCATACCCTAAAGTACCATCAACATATATACCTGTCTCTTTAATATTTAAATTTTCAATAACTTCGTTCTTAAAAACACTATAATGCATTATTCACCTCAAATAAATTTTCTGAAATTTCTTCTAAAGCATTTATGTTTTCATTTTCAAATTTTTCATAACTTTCTTTAGACCATATTTCAAGTCTGTCGTTAACCCCAATGATAACACATGACTTCCGCAAATCAGCATATATCATCTGAGGTTCTGTTATTAAAATTCGACCTGACTTATCAAATGTACAATCACTTGCTGCAGCAAAAAATAATCTAGAAAATGTTCTTGTATCCTTTTTAGTAAAAGGTAAACTTTCTAGTTTGGACACTAAATTTTTCCACTGTTCTAAAGAGTATACATATAAGCATTGTTCTATTCCGCGTGTTATGATTATTTTGTCTCCCAGTATTTCTCTAAATTTAGTTGGAATTACTAATCTGCATTTTTCATCAACATTATGATAAAATTCACCTATTAACATGTGTCCCCACTTTCCCCCACAGTATGCCACTGTACATTATAATATTAATACAAAATAAAAAAAAAGTAAAGATATTCTTACACTTTCTTCAATTTTATATACGTTTTTTTACATTTTTAAAACTTACGCTTCTTCTTTGTTAACTTTAATTACTTCTTTTCCTTTGTAATTACCACATTTAACACATGCTCTATGAGGTTTTAAATTTGCACCACATTTAGGACATGTTGTAAGCGTTGGAGCTTCTTTTTTATAATGTGTTAATCTTTGCGCTTTTCTAGTTTTACTTACTCTTCTTTGTTGAACTGCCATATCATTCACCACCTTTAAATAGTTCTTGAAGCTTTGCTAGCCTAGGATCTATTTCATCATTTGGCTTCTCATCTTCATTTATTACTTTCCATCCGACACCCTTTTTATCGCCTAATTCTTTATTAGTTGCGCGAATGGGTACTTCCAGTACAATATTTTCCCACAAAATTGCATTTATATCAAGTATATTTTCACAATTTTCGATAATTTCTTCAATTTTTATGTCTATTTTATACAAAAACTCACTTAAATCTACTGCATCTTCTAAAATTAAGTCACCAGTTAAATTACCTTCAAGAGTAATTTCATCAGTGATTGCATAAAATAAACTTCCTACAAATTTAATATTATCCACTTTAGTAATCCCAGCACTTTTACACAGTTCATCACTAAATTTAAAAAATTCATTAATTTCTATTTTCTTTTTTACATTTAAATCAATAATATTTATTTCCATTTGCATCTCCTCTTATATTGTACATAATTTATCTTTAAAAAACAATACTTTTTAATAGGTTATCCATCTTTTCCACTTTGCACCCGGTATAATCCCAAAGTACTGATCTATTATTTGATCTAAATATTTAGCTTTTTCATTTATTCCGTAACCTTCTTCCATATAATAATATTTACGAGTTCTGTGCATAAGATCTTCAAAAATTTCTGCTCTATCTTCTCCTGCATTAGTCTTTGCATACTTTGAAACAAAAGCTCTTTCGATTATTGGTACACTTTCGTCAATATATAAATATTTCCCATCATTATATGCGTAAGTGAAACCTACTGGATTATAACTATTCCATTCTGGAAATGGGTCTTTGCTACCGTTTTGTAAATACATATATCTTTCCATTAAATGAAATGTTTCATGGTAAAATATTCTTTCTTGCTGCCAGTTATCTACATCTAATAGCACTTGATATACATGTGATGTTATAACTGCAAGACCATCTGTTCCTCCTGGAACTTCTTTAAATAGTACTACATTAAATCCTCTGCTTAACCTTAAAGTATCTAAAATACTTTGAGGTATATTACTAAGACCACTTCTAATAGATTTTAAAGTGTAGTTTACTTCTTCTGCATCAGCAGATGTTGTTTTAACACCTGGGTCTCCATTATAATAAAAATTCGCCTTTTCATCATATATTATTGATATTCTATAAGTATTTAATATTTCGTTTACTAAATTTTCATTTTCTATTACTAATGGATTTTTTGTAGGAACTATATCTTCACTTCCACTGTTATCATCGCCACTATTATTATCAGTATTACCTGTGTTGTCATCACTTGTATTATCATGACTATTATTATCAGGTTCTTCTGGTTTACTAGTATCTATATTATTAGAATTTCCTGAGTCATTATTTAAATTAGATTCGTTATCACTGCTATCAGTTTCAGTTTCTTCTTCACTATCGCTATTATCACCATCTTCATTGTTTTCAGTTTCTTCTTCTACAGAATCTTCATTACTATTTTCTTCATCTGTATCTTTTTTATCTTCATCTTTATTAATATTTATATTTTCGTTATTATTACCATTTAAAATAACTGGTTTATTTTCTATATTATGTATCACTACTACTAAGGATGTAATTAAAATAACTACAATTATCACTGTTATTATAACAACATTTTTTTTACTTATTTTTCTTAACATAATAAACTCCTACTTCAAAATATTATAACATATAAAAAAGGTATTTTAATACCCTTTTTCTTCGTAATATTTAACAAGTTCTTTAAATCTATTAAAATGCACTACTTCTCTTTGTCTTAAGAATAACAATGGATTTATTAAATCTTCGTCAGTTGCTAAATCTATTAAATTTTCATAAGTAACTCTAGCTTTTTGCTCTGCTGCCATATCTTCATACAAATCTGCTATCGGATCCCCTGTTACTGCAAAATACGCTGCTGTAAAAGGTACTCCAGATGAATCTATAGGAAATACACCTTTCTTATGTTCAGTAAAGTATCCATCTAAACCAGCTTCTTTAAGTTCCTCTTTAGTCGCATTTCTAAGAAGTTGGTATACCATTGTACTAATCATTTCAACATGACCAAGTTCTTCAGTAGCTATATCATTAAGAAGTGATTTCCCTCTATCATCTGGCATTGTGTATTTTTGTGAAAAATATCTTATTGATGCACCCAATTCACCATTAGCGCCTCCTAATTGCGTAATTAGATATTTAGCCATATTCAAATCTTTTTTCTTTATATCTACCGGAAACGGAAGTGTTTTAACATATTTATACATATACTGAATCACCTGCTTCCCATGGATGATTTTTTATCCACTCATTTTTATCTCCTAAATTTTGAATAAGTTCAATAGGTCCATATTTTTCTACATAACTTTTTTCACACTCAGTAAGTTTTATAACACATTCTTTAAAACAATTGAATATTTTTTCATCACTTGGATTAATATCAAGCCACAAATTAAGATCATTTATAGCAAAAGATAATTCCATAATTTTATAAAGATGTGCAACTTTCTCTGAACATGTTTTAGGCATACTATATTTATAATCTTTATATTTCACATATTCATTATCAAACATATTACCTCTAACAAAACCTTCGGTTGTACTTACAAGTGTATTATCATAAATATTTTGATTGTCTTTTAAATCTTCTGATGTATTAATAACCTGTAAAAATGTTAAATCATTATCAAATAACATAATTTCCTCCTCATTTTAAGGTATGTTAATGTACTTATATGTGAAGTTAACTAGCCTATACAAAAACAATATAATCTTAACTTTAGCTTGGCAAAGTGTATATATATAATGTATAATGAAGATGGTGAAGATAAATGGCAAAACGAAAAAAATCAAAAGAATCAAAAGAAAGTTTTAGTTACAGCGTAGAGCTCGTTGGCTTAACACTTATACTAATAGGCATCATAGGGTTTGGATTTGGTCCAGTCGGTACAATATTCAAAAAATTCTCAATGTTTTTAGCAGGTACATATTGGTTTATTATACTTATAGCAATTCTACTAGTTGGAATATTTATGTTATTCAAAAGAAAAAAACCTAATTTTTTTAGTACTAAATTAATAGGTTTCTACATACTTTTAATAGCACTACTAGCATATAATCATTTAGGATTTTTAGAAATAGAAACAACGCCTCAAAATATTATGAGTGCAACCTATGATAATTACATTAATAGAATGAACACAATCACTAGTGCAAATGCCCTACAAAGTAGCGGTACTTCTACCCTAGTAATAGGTGGTGGCATTATAGGAGCAGCATTTATATCATTATTTTACATGATAGCTGGTACTATTGGTAGTCAAATTATATTAATTATACTTGCATTATTTGGATTTATTTTATCATTTAATTTAAATATTTCCAATATGTTTAATAAACTAGGAAATGGATTCAAAAATTTATTTACATTTAGCGGCGATGATAAAGAGACAAAAGAAAAACCTATTGAGTTAGATGATAATGGAGATTTAGAACTTGAAAATAAACAAACAAAAGAAATACCAATTCAAGAAAAAGTAATCATAACTAGCATCGATGAACTAAAGAGTGCTCCAGCTCCTATACAAGTTGAAAAAGAAGAAATTGTATCTTTAGAACCAACAGGCAGTGATAATAATGGTTCATCAATATATAAAACTCCTAAAATAGATATTTTAAATCCATTAAAAGCTCCTCCTAAAAATACTAATACCGGAGATACTAGAGCTAAAGTAGAAGTTTTAGAAAGAGTTATTAAAGATTTCGGTATCCAAGCAAAAGTTGTTGAAGTTCATATAGGACCAGCTGTTACTCAGTTTGAGATAACTGTGCCGCATGGGACTAAAGTCAATCGAATTAGTAATATACATAAGGAAATTGCCCTTGCAATGGCAGCTAAAGATGTAAGAATAGAAGCCCCTATACCTGGTAAAAGCACTATAGGTATAGAAATACCAAATGGATCTGTATCTGCAGTGGCATTTAGAGAAGTTTTAGAAGCAACAGCTAAAGCTGATCCAGAAAATAAAATATATGTTGCACTTGGCAAAGATTTAATGGGTAGAGCTATTTTAGAAGATATAGCTAAAATGCCCCATCTTCTTGTTGCAGGTTCTACTGGTTCAGGTAAATCAGTTTGTATAAATTCAATGATAACATCGATTTTAATGAGATATGCTCCAACAGATGTTAAACTTGTATTAGTCGATCCTAAAAAAGTTGAGCTTACTAATTATAATGGTATACCTCACCTTTTATGCCCTGTTGTATCTGACCCTAAAAAAGCTAGTATAACACTTCAAAAAATTGTTACTGAAATGGAAAAAAGATATGAGTTATTTAGTGAAAAACAATTTAAAAATATATCAGGATACAACGAATGGATAAAAAAAGAAAACAAGAAAAACCCTGATTCACCACTTCCTAAGATGCCTTATATTGTCGTTATAATAGACGAACTTGCAGATTTAATGCTTGTAGCATCTAAAGAAGTTGAAGATTCAATAATGCGTATTACTCAGATGGCAAGAGCGGCAGGTATCCACTTAATAGTTGCTACTCAAAGACCATCAACTGATGTAATTACAGGTCTTATCAAAAATAATATACCATCACGTATCGCATTCTCAGTTTCAAGTCAAATAGATTCTAGAACTATTTTAGATATGGGTGGTGCTGAAAAACTTCTTGGTAAAGGTGATATGCTTTACTTACCGATGGGAGAAAATACTCCAAAACGTGTTCAAGGTTGTTATATTTCTGATGAAGAGATTGCTAGATTAATTGATTATTGTACAAAACAAATAACAGCTAAATATGATGATGAATTTGTAAATCCTAGCGCACCTAATACATCTAGTGGCTCTGCCAATAGCGAAGGTGGCGATGACCCTATGTATAATGAAGTTGTTGAATTTGCAGTTGAAACTGGAAAAATCAGTGCTTCACTTATTCAAAGAAGATTTAGATTTGGTTATAATAGAGCTGCAAGAATGATAGATTTATTAGAATCAAGAGGTATTGTTGGTCCGCAAAATGGTTCTAAACCACGTGAAGTTTTAGTAAAACTCGAAGCAAGTGAATAAAAAATGTATTTAATTTGCAAAATTTATGATAAAATTATTATGAGAGGATGTGTTTAATATGATTAAAAATAAATCACGATATATACCAACTAAAAACTACATTATAGCTGGTGTAATGTTAGCGGGAGTTATCTTTTTGTTCGTATATGCATTTATGTGGTACGACATCAAAAATGAAGAAGAACTACTACAAAGCTATTTAATAGAAACTAACACAATCAATCTTAATGTATCAACGTTAGAAGAATTAGAAAGTATTATGGCTGAAAATCCAGGTGAATTTTTCATATTTACTGGATACACAATGGATGAATACGAAAGAGAACTTGAAAAAGATTTAAAACCTATAATAGATAATTACGCACTTGCAGATATGTTTTATTATTTTAATATAACTGATCTAAGAAGTGACGATACTTTCTTAAATGAATTAAGTGAACTTCTAAATATTGAAATTGACAATTTCCCTACTATCATTTATTTTGATAATGGACAAGCAGTAAATAAAGTTGACAAAGGTGACAACAATAATTTAGAGGCAGATGATTTTAAAAAATTACTAGAAATGTATGAATTTGAAAAAAGCAATTAAGCTTTTTTTTATTAGAAAGGAAATTTAGTATGATAAACATTGTTTTATTTGAACCTGAAATACCCCAAAATACGGGTAATATTATGCGCACATGTATTGCTACTAATTCTAAGCTTCATTTAATCAAACCCTTAGGGTTTAGTCTAGATGAAAAGAATTTAAAAAGAAGCGGAGTTGATTATATAGATAAAATAGATTTAACTATTTATGAAAATATAGAAGAATTTTTTATTAAAAATAAGGGAGAATTTTATTTTCTTACAAGATACGGTCATAAACCCCACACTTCGTTTAATTATAGCGATACTTCTCAAAATTATTATTTTATATTCGGAAAAGAATCAACTGGTATTCCTAAAACAGTCTTAAAACCCTATTTAGATCGCTGTATGAGAATACCAATGAGTATAAACGTTAGAAGCCTCAATTTATCAAATACAGTTGCTATAATGGTCTACGAAGCTTTAAGACAGCAAGATTACCCTAGCCTTTCTTATGATGAGCCTCATAAAAGTAAATATGAAATTGAAAACAGTTAACACTGTTTTTTTGTTTACAACAAAAAAACACTAATTTCTTAGTGTTTATTTTTAAATTGGTGTTCCGTATGCGACTCGAACGCATGACCCTTTGATTAAAAGTCAAATGCTCTACCAAC
>CAYJEI010000006.1:0-30107 GCA_964369155.1 uncultured Muribaculaceae bacterium
AAATTCAAAAACCATGTCTGATAAACTAGCAAGTCTATCAGAAGCAAAATCAATTATATTAAATATTGGGTTCAAACTCTCAAATTTTTCTGTTACATTATCAACTATTTTCTCTACTTTATTTAAAGTTATAATAGCTTTAATTCCAAGCACAATACCTACTATTAAAAATATAATAAGTAATATATAAATTATTACCGGTAAAAATGTTAACATTGAATCCATTTAAATTTCACCTTCCTCTTTATTTTCATACATAGAATCAATTAAATCAAATAAATCATTTTCAAGAGTATCATCTTCAAAATCATCCATGACAGGAGCTTTTCTCTCCTTTGGAGTAGCAGGAATATTAGGTACTATTACATCTTCTTCATCTAATTCAAAATCTTCTTCTAAATCAATTTTAATATGTGATGTATCTTCTAAAAGTTCATCAATAGTTTTAACTTTTTCTTTTTTATCAAAATCTAAATAATCACTATTAACAGCTTTTTCTTCTTCATAAAAATTTCTAACAGGTTCATCTAAAGTTTCTTCTAATTTTTCAAGTTCTCCAAAAGCTTTCTTTCTTACATCATCTACATTTATAGAATTAGTTTTAAATTCTTCCTTATTCTTTATATCTTCAGGTTTATAGTCTTGATTTAATACTCCATAAACAGGTGAAATAACAGGTGATGGTTTAAATTTACGTTTCTCTTTAGATTCTTGTATCTCAGCTTTTTCAAATCTTGAATACTCTGGTCTTTTTTCAATTTTTTTACTTCTTTCATATTCAAAAGACTGCGATTGAACTGAACTAGGTCTTGAAGATAAAACCGATCTATTATTTACAGCTTGTCTCAAAGGTTTAGGTGGAGTTAAATCCCTTTCGAATTCATCTTCATCAAACTCTGGAAATGGAAAAGAAGCTTCACTTCTATAACTTTCATGAGGAATTTTTTTCTCTTCATATACAGTTTTTTTCTCATATACAGGTTCTTCATATGTAACCTTAGGAGCAACCGATACTGGAGTTGGTGCGTTTACTGGTTCTTTAACCATAGTCTTTACTTCTTGTTCTTCTTTTTTTGGAGCTACTTCTTCTTCATCGAATAAAATATCCTTCATTTTTTTTAAAAATTTCATAATTATCTTACCTTCCTAATTTATCAAATCTGGGTCATAAACTTCTTCTTCCGGTGGAACAAAAGAATCTTCATATTTTAAAATTGAACTTTCACTACTATGAGTATTAAAAATATTATATTCTTCCGCAGTAAAACTTAATATATCTTCCCCTAGTAAATTTTCTATAATATTATCATTAAACTTAATACTTTTAAGTAAACTTGATGCATATACAATAGTCTCATTTATATCATCGTAATCTACTATCACTTCTATTTTAGCATAATTATACATAATTTCAATTAAATATTTATCATTTTCTTGTATATTTATTTCAATATAGCCAAACTTGTCATCATATTTTAATGTTTTTGAATAATAAACGTCATTATTAATCTCGTAATCATTACCAACTTTATTGTAATAACTCACCATATCAATATATAAATAATAAGTATACTTGTTATTCGAAATTACTTCATTATATAATGAATTTTCATCTACCATCATACCTCTAGGTAAATAATATTTGTAGCCAACACGGTAAACATTAGAATTTTCCTCACTTATAGCAATTGTATTAATAGCATCATCCATTGACATATCATTAACATTTTGACATCCCACAGCAAATAAAACAATAAAAAGTAACAAAATTTTCTTTTTCATACCATGCTCCTCTTATTTATTATATCAAAAAAAAATAAAAATTAAAATACTTTTCACTTTTTTTAAATAATTACTTACTATTATTTTTTAGCAATCAAACATTTAATTTTTATACCTTCACTTGAAAATTTTGTTTCATACTCAGTCATAATATTAAATTTATTTTCACTATGTAAATCATAACTAATAAACTCTAAATTATAACCATAATTTTCAAGTGCCCAAAGCGAGTACTCAAATAAATCAGTATTGTCAGTTTTCATTTCGATAAGTCTTAAAGATTCAAAAAAAACATCATAAATTTTCAATTGATTTTCATGAGTAAGTCTTCTTTTAGCATGTCTATCTTTAGGCCATGGATCAGAAAAATTTAAATAAATTTTACTTATTTTCCCTTTAAGCAATTCTTCACAAGTTACAACATCTGCAACAATAACTTTTAAATTAGATAAATTTTCTTTGCCTATTTTTTTAATAGCAATACTTGCCACAGCAGGATATTTTTCAATACCAATAAAATTTATCATAGGAAAAGCTTTAGCCATACCAATAATAAAATCTCCCTTACCCATACCAATTTCTAAGTGAATATCATTATTATTTTCAAAGCTATTATTTTCATCATAATAAAAATCACAATTTCCTAAAACTAAATCTTTATCTTTAGGATTTCTCATCCTCATATTATCACTTCTTTCTAAATATCATATATTAGATTAGGAGGAATTTATAATGAAAAAAAACAGATCATCATTTTTTAATGAAACAACTGATTTTAATCAGTTCAGTCAAAACACGTATAGTGCCAACATGCCTAACCCAAATGCAATGTATCAAGGAGGAATGCCTTATCCAAATGTATCTGCACAATCAAGCTTTCAAACAAACAATATGATGGGACAAAATATGATGCCACAACCACCAATAAATATGCAAAATAATAATTTAGATTTAGAAAGCAGACTTGCAAAAATGGAAAGACAAATAAATAGACTTGAACATAGAGTAAGTAAACTTGAACAAAATTCAACAATAATGACTGAAAATTACAGTTCAAGTGTAAATGATATGTACATGGTTTAATTATACAAAATCATAGCACTAAAACAATATATTTGTTCTTCTCCTGAGATACCAATTGCAACTTGATACTTGATATCTATTATATCATTATCAAGCTCACTTAAAAAGATATTTATAGCTTTTTCTAAATCTTTTTCATGCATTTCATCAAATATTTTTATTTTCAAATTAATCACCAAAACAATTATATAAAAATTTTTACAAAAATTTTGTCAAAAAAAAGCTTTTGATGCCATCAAAATCTTTTTTTATTTTGCTTCTTCTAAAACTCTAGTTTCACGAATTACCGTAATTCTTACAGTTCCAGGATATTGCATTTCTTTTTCAATACGTTCCTTAATATCTCTTGCTATTTTATAACTGTTTGTATCATCAACTTCTTCAGGTTTAACCATAACTCTAAGTTCTCTACCAGCTTGCATCGCATAAGTTTTTTCAACGCCTTCATATGAATTCCCTATTTCTTCTAGTTGTTCTAAACGTTTAATATAATTTTCTAAAGAGTCATTTCTAGCTCCTGGTCTAGCAGCAGATAAAGTGTCTGCTATAGCAACAAGAACAGCTATAACACTTTTAGCTTCTTCATCGCCATGATGTGACAAAATAGAATTAAGCACTACATCATTTTCTTTATATCTCTTTGCTATATCATAACCAATTTCAACATGACTACCTTCAATTTCAAAATCTATTGCTTTACCAATATCATGAAGTAACCCTGCTCTTTTAGCTAAAGATACATTTTCTCCAAGCTCTGCAGCCATTAAACCTGCTAAATTAGCAACTTCTATAGAATGTCTTAAAGCATTTTGACCGTAACTAGTTCTAAATTCAAGTTTACCAATTAACGTAATAATTTCCGGATCTAATCTAACTAAACCTAAGTCATTAGCAGTATTATTTCCAATCTCAATAATTTTCGCATTAATATCATTTGTAACCTTCTCATAAATTTCTTCAATTCTTGAAGGATGTATTCTACCATCTTTAATTAAAGTTTCAATTGTTATTTTAGCAATTTGTCTTCTTAAAGGATCAAAAGAAGATATTACTATAGCTTCTGGTGTATCATCAATTATTAAATCTACACCCGTAATTGATTCTATAGTTCTTATATTTCTTCCTTCACGTCCTATTAAACGACCTTTCATATCATCGTTTGGCAAATCAATTGTACTTACTGTTTGCTCCCCTACGATATCATCTGCATAACGTTCCATGCTGCTAACAATTAATTGTTTAGCTTTTTCATGTGCTGTTATTTTAGCTTTACTTTCTTCTGTCTTAATATAATCTGCTATTTCAAGAGCCATTGTTTTTTCAACAATATCCATTATTTTTTCTTTAGCATTTTCTTTACTTAATCCAGATATTTTTTCAAGTTCTTTAATCTCTTCTTTTAAGAGTTTATCCATTTTTTCTTCTTTTTCTTGAAAACTTGCTTGTTTTGCTAATAAATTTTGTTCTTTTTCATCTATCATTTGATCTCTTTTTGTTAAAATTTCTTCTCTTTTATCAATATTAGATTCTCTAGTTAATAGACGATCTTCCAGTGCTATTACTTCTGCTTTTTTTTCTTTTATTTCAGCATCTATTTGTTGTTTTAATTTATATGATTCTTCTTTAAGTTCAAGTAAACTATCTCTTTTTTGTTTGTCTGCTTCTTTTTTAGCATCTTCTAAGATTTTATCAACACTTTTTTCAGCATTTGATTTTTTTATTATACTTATTAACTTCACACAAGCTATCCCTAGTACAATTCCAAGAATTAAAGTCAAAATGGTACTTTGCATATTACCCATTTCTTCCTCCGTCTTATAGAATAAAAATAACTTCTATAATTTTATTATAAAAGCTATTTCTAAAATAAGCAAGACTTATCGTATTATTTATCCTTTTTTACTACTTTAAAGTTATAATATTCCCTTACTTTAATATCTATTTCTTTAAAAATTTTAGGATTATCTTTTAAGAAAGACTTTACATTTTCTTTACCTTGACCAATTTTTTCACTATTATATGAATACCAAGCACCACTTTTTTCTACTATTCCAATTTCTGATGCTAAATCAATTAACTCTCCTTCTTTTGAAATTCCTTCTCCATACATAATGTCAACACTGGCAGTTCTAAAAGGTGGAGCAACTTTATTCTTAACTACTTTAATATTAGTTTTATTTCCCATTACTTGGTCACCCATTTTTATTTGTTCACCTTTACGAATATCAAGTCTGATTGATGAATAAAATTTTAAAGCTCTTCCTCCTGGTGTAGTTTCAGGATTACCAAACATTACTCCCACTTTTTCCCTCAATTGATTAATAAAAATAGCTGTAGTATTAGTTTTATTCATTATGCCTGATAATTTTCTTAAAGCCTGACTCATAAGTCTTGCTTGAAGTCCAACATGAGAATCTCCCATCTCACCATCAATTTCAGCTTGCGGAACTAAAGCAGCAACAGAATCTATAACAATGATATCAACTGCTTCACTTCTAACCAAAGCTTCACATATTTCTAAAGCTTGCTCTCCAGTATCTGGTTGTGATAATAATAAATCATTTATCTCAACTCCTAAGCTTCTAGCATACACAGGATCTAAAGCATGTTCTGCATCTATAAATGCCGCTCTACCACCATTTTTTTGAAATGAAGCTATTGCTTCTAAAGCAATAGTAGTTTTACCACTTGATTCAGGACCAAATATTTCAATTATTCTTCCTTTAGGAAAACCTCCAACTCCAAGTGCAACATCCAAAGTAAGTGATCCTGTTGATACTACATCTATCTCAATATGTTCTTCTCCTCCAAGTTTCATTATAGCACCTGCACCAAACTGTTTTTCAATATCAGCTAAGACCTGTTTAAGTGCATCTTCTTTACTATTGTTATCATTTTTCTTTTTCATGTAATCTCCTGTCTTATTTTCTAACAATTTCATTTTATAATAAAAAAAAATAGTTGTCAACAAAAAAAACGAACAAATGTTCAAAAACTATTTTTTCTCCTTTCTAAAGTAGTATTATAATAACAAAAATTAATATTGCAATAAGTTCGACAAAACAAGTCAAAATAACACCTTAAAGATTACTAATTGCATCTGTAATTCCCATTATGTTTTTCAAATCAATAGTTAATAAAAGATAAATAAAAAAATAGATTTTTAATCTATTTTAAACTTCTTATTATTTCATCAACTTTTTCAACTGAAAATTTTGTGATATTACTAATTGAATCAATATCCATTTTACTTTCATGCATTTCTTTTATAATACTAATTAAAGCACTTTCGTAGCCTTCCGCATGACCCTCAGCATGACCCTCAGCATGACCCTCAGCATGACCCTCAGCGTGACCCTCAGCATGGCCAGCTATACGTCCATTTGCATAACCTTCTTCCATTGCAAATTCCTTAGCATCACTTATACTTTGCAACCTTCTTCTTTCTTCATTTTCTTTTGCCCAAATATATTCTTCAACTAGTGGATCAGAATTAATTTTAGCCATTGCTTCATAAGCTTCTTTTAATTTTTCATCAGTAATTGCCATATCTTTCCTATCCTTTTCTTTTTTTAAAGTCATAAACTTAAGTAAATTCATCATATCTTTATTAAATATTTCATTTCTATCTAAATGTGTTAAATTAATAATATATTTCTCTCTAAGTCTTTTAACTTCTCTTTCATTAATAGTATCATATTCTTTTATTTCTGTAAATAATTCATCAAAATTTTCATCTTGATAATTAAGAAAAAATATACCACAAACTTTCTTAAGTTTACTATAACTTTCAGATTTTTTTAACTGTTTAACTGTAAGCTTTGATAAATAAAACTCCATTCTTTCATATAAATATTTTTCTTTATAACTTTGCATATCAATAAATATTATTTCACCACTATCAAGTTTAACTTTTAAATCAAGTACACAAACTTTATCAAGCGCACTATCACCTTCCTCTTCTTTATCTAGAAAAGTTATATTACTTTCTTTAATATCTTCATCTAAAACATTACTAAGAACAAGCGCTAAATATTTAACTTCAGTTTTAAAAAACATTTTAAATACAATATCCATAGTAAGATTTATTTCTTTTTCTTCTATCATAATTTTCCTTTCAAGGACTGTATTATAATCATCAAAAAACATTTTTCAAGTACTTCGACAAAACAAGCCAAAATAAAACAAAAATTAATAAATAACTTTTGTTTTACTCATATCACATAAATTATCTTTAATCCGTCACAACAACATAAGGATCATACCATGTTCCAGAACCCCTTGCTAGAGCTTCAGATGTGAGTGAGACTACGGGACGGAGCCCATCATTAGAAAGGACACCAATGTCGTTCAAATAACCTGCTGAACTCACAACAAACCCACTCGCACGAATACCATAACTATAAGGAGAAAGCGCCCAATACGCATCACTTGTATACAAATAATAATTATTATTTGATACATTCCACGCTCCTCCAGCAAGAGCGACTTCGTCTGCAGTAATTAATCCTACTGGAAAAGTTAAATGACCATTCCCTATCGTAGTTTCTACACTATATTTATCAGCTGCTTCAGGGCAAACAAGTGTAGCACCAGTTCCACCTGGGTCATTTGTTAAAGAAGATATCAGTCTTCCTCTAGCACCATAGTATGTTGTACTATTATCAATTCCAGTTCCAGAGTAAATACTTCGGTCGTTACAAAATATTGTATCTGCTATTAAATCATCATAATACTTAAGATTTCCACCATACCAGTCTTCTAAATTTATTTTAGCAGTACTACTTGTAGATGAACCTTGCCTTTCTCCAACTGTATACATGTACCCGACATATGCATTATTATTATAAGAAGAATTAAACACAGCATCATAAATAGCTGTTCCAGAGCCTATCATAACATACTTAGTAGCCTCAGTTGGAGGCACAACGCCTGAGTATATTAGCCTTACTGTATTATCACCGTTAATTCTTACAATTCTCCAGTAATAACCAGCAAAATACACCCAATTATTATCAATATTACCTCTAAAAAAGTAAGAAGTTCCTAAATCATCAGTAGCTTGATATAAACCATTAGTAACTTCATATTTTGCCTTATTATCATCAGTTTGCGAATCATAAAATTCTTGTGAAACTGCTGCACGTGATGGATTATATCTTCCTGTTGTAGCATCAACACCACCATTATTAGCGAGTATTAAATTAGATAAAGTATCTTGATAAGCTCCATTTTTCATTATAATCTCAGCTTTTAATGTTTTATCATTATTAACTGTTTGATCTATTGCTAGATCAACATAAGATACTTCAAAATTCCACTCCTGCGTCACACCAACTACAGAATCAGAAGTACTAATAGGATTTTCACTTTTAATTAACACAAATGATTTTAAAGTAGTTATATCAAACCCAGACTTTCCTCCACTTGTTGTATAAGTAAGTCCATCTACTTCAGTGATTTCTACTCCATTTGGATCAGTAATTTTCAAAAGTAATTCAGCTGGTTTATTAACATTATCAGAATACTGAAATGTATTTTCATTAATACTTAAATACACATTATAAGCACTATCTATTGTAGTAACACTTGTACCAGCTACTAAAGTTACACTAGGATTAGTTGAAGTAGTCAAATCTGCACTTGAACTTACCAAATTAAGCGTATCTCCTTTAGTGTATGTAAATTGTTCTAATGAACCTAAATTAACATTTATCGGAGTAATCTGAGATTCTTCTATTAAATCACCTACATAAGAATATGACACGCCTATAACCGTAACAATTAAAACAAATATAAAAATACTTATAGTAAAAATCTTTCTTTTCTTAACAAAACTAACAACCTTTTTCATAACTATTTCCTTTCAAATTATATAAATTCATTATATGCCATAAACTCACAATATAAAATTATAAACTTATGGCACACAGTAAACTGTATGCATGTTTACCTGCTTACGCAGGTAATAAAATTAAGCACAATTAACTCCGAATATCTCTCAATTTCAAAAATCGTGCCTACCTCGGAAGAATCCGAGGTAGGTTTTTCCAGATACAAAGCCATTTTCCACCTTAATCCGTCACAACAACATAAGGATCATACCATGTTCCAGACCCCTTTGCTAGAGCTTCAGATGTGAGTGATACTACGGGACGGAGCCCATTAGTATTAGCGACATAGTTATTGCCCAAATTCCCTGCCGAAGCTACATAGAACTCTCCTGCAATACTACTAGAAGAATAATAAGGAGAAAGCGCCCAATACGTATTATTTGTATACAAATAATAATTATTATTTGATACATTCCACGCTCCTCCGGCGAGAGCGACTTCGTCGGCTGTAATTAATCCAACCGGGAAAGTTAAATGCCCATTCCCAATTGTAGTTTCTGCACTATATTTATCTGCTGCTTCGGGGCAAACAAGCGTTGCACCAGTACCACCAGGGTCATTTGTTAAAGAAGATATCAGCCTTCCTCTAGTACCGAAATATGAAGTAGTAGTACCTATTCCAGTTCCAGAGTAAATACTTCGGTCATTACAGTAAACAGAGTCTGCTATTAAATCATCATAATACTTAAGATTTCCTCCATACCAGTCTTCTAGATTTATTTTAGCAGTACTACTTACACTTGAGCCTTGTCTTTCGCCAACTGTATACATATATCCTACGTATGCATTATTACCAGAATTAGAATTAAATGACGCGCTATAAATATTAGTTTCATTTCCAGTCATAACATACCTTGTAGCCTCAGTTGGAGGAACAACACCTGAGTATATAAGCCTTACTGTATTATCACCATTTATTCTTATAATTCTCCAATAGAACCCTGCAAACTCTACCCAGTTATTATCAACATAGCCTCTAAAAAAGTAAGAAGTACCTAAATCATCAGTTGTTTGATAAAGTCCGTTTGAAACTTCATAGTTTGCTTTATTAGCAGCAGTCTGCGAATCATAAAACGCTTGTGAAACTGCTGCACGCGACGGATTAAATCTTCCACTAGTAGCATCAGCACCACCATTATTTGCAAGTATTAAATTAGAAAGCGTATCTTGATACGAACCATTTTTCATTATGATTTGAGCTTTAAATGATTTATCATTATTAGCTGTTTGATCAATAGTTAAATCTACGTAAGTTAAAGTAAATGTCCAACTTTGTGTAACTCCACTAACTGTATCATTAGTTGCTATTGGATAGTTATTTTGTATTTGTACAAAAGATTTTAAAGTTGTTACATCAAAGCCAGATACTCCTTCACTTGTTTTATAATCAAGTCCATCAATAGCTGTAATTTCTGTTCCAGTTGGGTCAACAATAGTTAAAAGAAGTTCCGCTGGTTTATTTGTATTATCAGAGTACTGAAAAGTATTTTCAGTGACACTAAAGTACACATTATATGCACTATCTATTGTAGTAGCATCAGTTCCTGCTTTCATATTAACAGATGGTGAGCTAGTTCCAGTATACCCAACACTAGCACCTGTTACTGTAAGTTCAGCTCCAGGTGTATATGTAAAATTTTCCATTTTACCAACAGTTGCATTTACATTTGTAATTTGAGATTCTTCAATTAAATCGCCAACAAAAGAATATGATACTCCTATTGCAACAGCAATTAAAGTAACTACTACAATGCTTGCTACTACTATCTTTTTCCTTTTTATAGTATTTACAATTTTTCTCATAATTTCCTACCTTTCTAATATATAAGGATTATCAAAATGCCCTGTTCCTGTTGACATAGTATCAGCTTTAACATTTATTACTGGCCTTATATACTCAGATGTTGTTATAGTACTACTACCAATTTGACCAGATGAATTAACTATAAATACAGATTCATTACCGCCACCTATATAAGGAGTCATAGTGTAAAAATCTTGAGCAATATATAAATAACTATAAGCATTTGATAACCCAGGATTTACACCTGCCATCATTACTTCATCTGCACTAATAAGTCCTATTTTATTAGTTAGTGCTATAGTTCCATTAACATCATCATCTGTTGTTAATAAATCACTTTGATTACACATAAGTGATGGATTACCAATAGATGTAAATGTTCCGTAATTAACTAGTCTACCAGCTGCACCAAAAAATGTATTACTATCACCTATTCCTGTACCATTATAAATGGTATTATTAGCAAGGCCAGAATAAATAGTTCTATCAGCACAATATCCAGTATCTGCTAAAAAATCCTCATAACTAGTTAAATTAGCAACATACCAATTATCTAAATAAGTTTTAATATTACTAGAACTTGTTATTCCATGAAGAACACCTTCCTCGTAAACATAACCTGTATGTTCCGCTAAAGAACCAGAATTAAATGAACTTGTACCTACTGCCATATCTGTTCCTGTTTTAACAACACTTTGCGAAGCACTTGGAGCAGTTTTACCAGCATAAATCATTCTAACAGAATTATCACCATTTATTCTTACTATTCTCCAGTAACTATCAGCAAAATATACCCAGTTATTATTTACAGCACCTCTGAAATAATAACTTTCACCATAATTATCAGTTGAAGGATATAAACCATAATCATAATCATATTTTAATCTATTAAGTGTATCTAATGAATAATAATAATCTCTTGATGTTGAACCATTAGCAAAATCCGGATCTTTCTTCAAATCAACTATAGTTTTACCTCTATTTTTCTCAAGTATAGATGTAGCGAAAACCTCTTTTTCATCTAATCCTTGAAATAAAATTTCAGCTTTAAAATATTTATCATTATTAGGAACTTGATTATTTACTAAATCTATATAATGAATTTCAAAAGTCCAATCTTGTCTAGTTGGAGTATCCCCAGTTGATACAATTTCATAATCATTAACCAGTGGATAAAGTGAATTAAGTTCTGTTATATCAAAACCTGAAACACCTTCAACTGTTATATAATCTAGTCCAGTTATATTTTTAAGTTCTGTACCATTAGGATTATACACTTTTAATAAAAGTTCTCCTGTTTCATCAGCAGTCGTATACTTAAACTGATTATCTTTAACATCTAAATAAATATTATAAGTAGATGTAAATGTATCTGCCGGATTATGGACTTCACTAATCGCATATGGATTAGTTTCACCATATAACTCACCATCAGTAAACACAAGCTCTTCACCTGGATGAAATTCAAGTTTATTTACTCCATCAGACACAAGTGTCACAAGCGTGTGTGCCGGATCACTTACTCCAGTAGCAAAATACGCAAAACTTATTCCAAGAGTCAAAACCAAAAGAAATCCAATGACAATAAGATATACTTTTTGATATTTGTTTATTACATTTTTAATTTTTTTCATAAAAATTCCTTTCTTAATCCGTTATAACTACATAAGGATCATACCAAGTTCCAGAACCCTTTGCTAGAGCATCAGATTTGAGTGAAATTACAGGTCGAATAGAAGATAAATTAGTAACGGTATTTCCATTTAAAGCTCCGGATGTCCCAACAACAAACATTTTAGCATCATAACCCGTCCAACTACCATCATAATTATAAGGAGAAAGAGTCCAATAAATATTGTATGTATATAAATAATAATTACTATTTGCAACACCCCATGCACTTCCTGCGAGAACGACTTCATCAGCTGTAATTAATCCAATTGGAAAAGTTAAAAGTCCATTTCCAATAGATGTTTCAACACTGTATTTATCAGCTTCCTCAGGACATATAAATGTAGCTCCCGAACCCCCTGGAGAATCTTCTAGTGAGGATATCAGACGTCCTCTAGTTCCAAAATAAGATTTATCAGAACCAAATCCAATTCCAGAATAAAGACTTCTATCATTACAAAATATCGTATCCGCAATTAAATCATCATAATATTTTAAGTTTCCACCATACCAATCATCTAAATTTATTTTTGCAGTACTACTTACAGATGATCCCTGTCTTTCTTCTAAAGTATACATATATCCAACTTTCTCAGCTGGATCGTTAGTATCATTATATACAGGTGTATATATTCTAGTGCCACTACCTGTCATAACATACTTAGTAGCATCTGTTGGAGGCGTTACTCCAGAATATATTAGCTTAACAGTATTATCACCATTTATTCTAACTATTCTCCAGTAGTAACCAGCAAACTCTACCCAGTTATTATCAACATATCCTCTAAAAAAGTAAGATGTTCCTAAATCATCCTGTGTTTGATAAAGTCCATTAGTAACTTCATATTTAGCTTTATCAGCTTCAGTTTGAGAATCATAAAATTCTTGTGAAACCGCAGCTCTTGAAGAATTAAATCTAGTACTAATTGATTCTTTTCCACCATTATTTGCAAGTATTAAATTTGATAAAGTATCTTGATAACTTCCATCTTTAAGTATAATTTGGGCTTTAAATGATTTATCATTATTACCAGCTTGATTAATTGTTAGATCAACATAAGTAAGTGTAAATGTCCAACTTTGAGTAACACCACTTACTGTATCATTAGTTGATATTGGATAATTATTTTGTATTTGCACAAAAGAATTTAGTGTTGTTACATCAAATCCTGATACCCCTTCACTTGTTGTATAAGTAAGTCCATCAATTGTAGTTACTTCAGTACCAGTTGGATCTACAACTTTAAGAAGTATTTCTGCTTGTTTATTTTCTTGGTCTGAATATGTAAAATTATTTTCAATAACACTAAAATATACATTGTAAGTTGAATCAATAGTAGTAGTGTTAGTGCCAGCTTTCATATTTACTGTTGGAGTTGTAGTCCCAGAATATCCAACATCTGTTCCTACAAATGTTAAATCAATTCCAGGAGTATATGTAAAATTTTCCATAGAACCAGCAGTAGCATTTACATTCGTTATTTGTGACTTTTCTATTAAATCACCTACAAAAGAATATGATACTCCTATAACAACTGCAACTAACACTACTAAAATTACTATACTTACAATTATTTTATTTTTAATTAATTTCTCTTTAATCTTTTTCATATTTATAATTCCTATTCCATCACTATTTTATATGGGTCATACCAAGTTCCAGAGCCTACTGCTAGTGTGTCAGCTTTAAGAGAAATTACAGGCCTTAATCCCATAGCAGTAATAATAGGATGAGCTTCAATATTACCACCACTATCTACATAAAAGTAAAATGGAAAAGTAAATCCATTGGGCCAATAATTGTACGGACTTAAAGTCCAGATCATACTATTTGAGTATATATAATAATCAGAGTTAAATATTTTATAGGCTCCTCCACTAAGCGAAACTTCATCTGCAGTGACTAAACCAACTGGAAAAGTTAAATTACCATTACCTATAACTTCTTCAGCACTATATTTATCTGCTTGATTAGAACAAATTAATGATGCACCAGTTCCTCCTGCTGAATTACTAATAGAAGAAATTAATCTAAATTTAGCTCCGAAATGAGAACTACTCTCACTGTCTACACTAATAAATCCACTCCTATCGTTACAGAAAATAGAATCAGAAATAAATTTTTCATAATATTTCAAATTACCCCCATACCAATCTTCTAAACTAATTTTAGCAACACTACTTGTTGATGAACCATGTATTTCGTCAATAGTATACATATAGCCAGAATAAGCAACATTTGAATATTCATTATTTATTGATTGTGCATATATATTTGTTTGAGTTCCAGACATAACATAACTAGTTGCCTCCGTTGGCGCTATAACTCCAGAATATATTAACCTAACTGTTGAATCTCCATTAATTCTTATTACCCTCCAGTAAAAACCAGCAAATTCTACCCAATTATTATCTACATGACCTCTAAAAAAATATGAAGTACCTAAATCATCTTCTGCCGCATATAATCCATTTGTAACTTCATAGTTTGCTTGATCAGCTTCCGAACGAGAATCATAATACTCTTGAGAAACTGCTGCTCTAGTTGGATTATAAAGTTTTGACGCTGCATAAAGAGCTCCACCATTATTTGAAAGTATTAAATCAGAAAGATTATCCTGATAAGAACCATTTTTCATTATTATCTCGGCCTTAAAAGTTTTGTTATTGTTTTTTGTTTGATCTATCGCTAAATCAACATAAGATATAGAAAAAGTCCATGTCTGAGTAACACCAGAAACTGTATCATTAGTAGCAATAGCTACTTCATTATCAATTAAAACAAATGATCTTTGAGTAGTAATGTCAAACCCGGACTTCCCACCACTCGTAACATAATCAAGCCCAGTAACCTCAGTAATTTCATTTCCAGATGGATCAGTAATTTTAAGAAGTAGTTCTGCTGGTTTATTAACACTATCAGAATACACAAAACTATTTTCAAGAACACTAAAATAAACATTATAAGTTGAATCTATTGTAGTAGTGTCAGTACCAGCAACGAGCGTAACACTCGGAGATGTCGATGCCGATAAATCTGTACTAGTACTAACTAAATTCAAAGTATCTCCTTTAGTATATGTAAAATTTTCCATTGCACCTAAATTAACATTAGCCGAAGTTATTTGTGATTCCTCTATTAAATCACCCACAAAAGAGTATGATACTCCTATAACAACTGCAACTAAAACTAAAACCAATATAATAGACATAACTATTTTATTATTTATAATAACTTTCTTAACTTTACCCATATTTATCATCACCTATTATATACATTATATCGTAAATATTATTTTAAGTAAACGAAAAAATAGGCAAATGCCTATTTTCTTTTATTTTCACTCTCAATACACAACTTTTCAGTTAACTGATTAATTCTTTGAATAATTCTTCTAGCCTTAACAAAATCTTCATTATTTTTAGTTATAGCCAAATGATTTTCTAGTTCTGTAATATTTAAATTAGATGTAAAAAATGTAGTTAAACATTCATTCATGCGATACTGTAAAATAGTACCAAGTATTTCATCTCTACCCCATTCTGTTACTTTTTCAGCTCCAATATCATCTATTAAAAGCAAATCAACTTTTTTTAAATATTCAAGTTTAGCTTCTAATAAATCAAAATCATCTCTTAAACTTCTAAGAAGTTCAGGAAAATAAATTATTTCTTTTGTTATACTTTTTTTCTCTTCTAATTCATTAAATAAAGCGGATATCAAAAATGTTTTTCCTGCTCCAAAAGAACCATGCAAATATAATCCTTTATGAGTCTCATTTGGATCATATTTATCATAAAAATTTTTAAGCCACTTAATTAAATTAACTCTTTTTTTATCTTTAATATCAATATCTTTCATCCTAGCACTTTCAAGTTCACTTTTGCTAGTAAATTTATTTTTTTTATCTTCCACACTTTTCTTTAAATACTTACAAGGCGTATAAATAAATTTAATTTTATTTTCATATTTTTCCGGAAAATTAATATGACCTTCATAAGAATTTCTACATTCATACAAACCTTTACAATTTTTACAATTTTTAAGTTCTAAAACTGTATCCTCTAGTTTTGAAACATTTTTCTTAAGCACATCTTCCCTAACATGCAATCTATTAATTAAATTTTTAAATTCTTCTTGCTGCATAGCTTTAATAAACTCTCTATTAAGTCTATCATTAATACTTTTCATATTTGATATTTTTATACTTTCCATTAACTAAACTCCTTAAGCAAATCTTTAAGTTCTTCTTCTTCTTCACTAGTTACTTCTTCTTTTTCTATATTTTTATTAAACCAAACAGGTACTTTCACTTCCTTTTTACTAGGAATATTTTTCTTACTTAATTTCTTATGTTCTTTCTCTGCAAAAGACATAGCTTCTTCTGCAGTTTTAAGATTAGCTCTTGACCACTGTGAAGCAATTGTTTCCACATAAGCATTAGTAAGTTTATTATTATTTTTTTTAAGCACAAAGTCAATTAAAACATTTACAACAGCTGGCGTAAGTTCCAAATCTATCATAAGCATTTCTAAAAGTTTTAAATCTCTTTGTGTTGGATTTAAACCACGATTTTTTATTTTTAAAAAATCATATGGTGGTGTATTTTCAAAAAGAGCAATTATTTTACCTCTCATTGAAACATCACCTTCAGGATTTTTCAAATACTCAGGCTGAGATCTATACACAAGTGTCGGAAGTGCATTATTAGTAAACTGATAAAATTTTCTGGTAGCTATTCTTAGTTCATTTTTATCTATCATACCAAACTCATTTAAAACCTTACGAATAATTTCCGCCATTTTAAGTGTATCAACATTATATATATAAGCTAGTAAATTAATAAGCTCTTTAGTTTTCTTATTTATGGCTTTATCGCTGATAATTCCTCTAGGAATAGAAGAAATAAGTAAATCAAAATCAACTTTATCAGAAACGTTTATCGGAGCAACTTTTCTTTCTCTAATGTCATCAGTTCCAATAAAATTACTTGATGAATAAACTTCATCTAATTTTTTAGTAATTTCTGTATAATCTTTAGTATTTACTTTTAATTTTTGATAAAAAAGTTTAAGTCTCTCATATTCTTCTCTTCCTATATTATTATATAGCACCACATTAAGTATTGGGTGAGAGAAAAACTCAGAAGGACTAAGCGGAGAATATAATTCATATATATAATCATTTGCATCCCCTTGTTTAACATATGTTTTTAAAAGTCCTATAGATTCCAAAGCTTCTCTAGATTCTTTAATAATTTTCAAATTATTTTTCAATATACACATCAAATGATGATGATTAAGTGTTCTACTAAAAAGTTCTGATTTTTCTAAATCATGCCAAAAAGATAAATATAAACTACTTGCAATCGGTCCAATAATAGGCTCGTACAAAGCAACTAATATTCTGCGATCAAAATCTGTTAAAATAGTTTTATTTATTACTTTATAACTATCAGCTGGTAAAAGTGTAATATTATTCATAAAGAATCCCTTTCGCTAAATATTATAACATCTATCATTTTTAATGTACATTAAATTCACCTAAAATAACATAAAAAAAACGAACTAAAATAGCTCGTAAATTTACTTTTGGTGGAGAATAAGGGACTCGAACCCTTGACCCCCTGCGTGCAAGGCAGGTGCTCTAGCCAACTGAGCCAATTCCCCAAAAGCAAGATTATTTTATCATATATAAAAATAATAATCAAGCATTTTTTAATTTTTTTCGTCTTTTTGAATAATTTTAATTAAATCATTGTTCAGCTCTTCCATAGCTCTACCTAATTCTTTTGTATTAACATATTCATTAACATGCATTTGAAAATGATTAGTTTCAAGCATATCTTTACTTCTTTTTGAAGCTACATGCACAAGTTTGTACTTAGAATCAACAATAGTTAACATTTTATCGATTGATGGATATAACATATTAATCTCTCCTTACATTAACATTGTACAATAAAAATGTATAATATATACAGAAAAGTAAATAATTTGACAAATAATTGACAATTATATTTTTACTATTGTAGCAACAATTTTTTCGCCAATCTTCTCTACTTTAATTTTTTCATCATTTAAATACTTACTTGGGATAGACGGATTAACAACGTTTCCATTTTCATCTGCTTTAAAATAATTAAACTCTACTAAATCTTTAACATATATATATACAGTATCATCTTCAGCAAAAAATCCTTCAGTATCAAAAGCATAACTTTCAGCTTGCTTTTCTATTAAATTAATTACTTGGTTGTAAGCAACTTCATCAGTATCTGTTTCAAAAGCATAAGTTACATTTAAAACACTTACAAAATAAACTAGACTAAACACTAATACTACTATTAATAGTTCAATTGTCGTAAAACCTTTATTATTCATTTTATTATCACCATATTCATTATAACTTATATTACAGCGAAATGGAAGAAAAAAATCTCTTCATGAGATTTTAACAACATTTATTACAATCATATACATTACAAACTACATTCTCTTCACAACATGAATAGCATGGCTTAAATGTATGTCTGTATATATGATGATTTATTATTCTAGTATTACATGGTTGTATGTGAGGTATTTCATAATTATGATATCTATGACAAACTCTTTCTTCAGGACACTCATAAACAGGCTCACACATAACTGGCATCATACATGGATTTGGGCAACAAGCTCCACTTTCCATATGCATCTCTTTCATATTTTCTTCTTTAAAACCAACAGGCTGATGCATTCCTTCCATTTTTGTTTCTTGCATCATTTCTGGTCCAGCATAATAATTATTCATAATATACTCCCTTTCTAATTTATATTATTCAAAAATATTAAATTAGAATAGGTTTTTTAATTAAAAAAAGAAGATTACTCTTCTTTTAAATATATCATTGATTTTGAAACATACTCAACACCAGACACTACAGACAATACTGTTGCAATCATAACTAGTATAGTAGATATTTCAATTCCAAATACTAAAAATGGAAAATCATAAAATAATACAAGTGTTAACCCAACCATCATAAATATAGTTTTAAGTTTACCTAAATTTGAAGCTGCAACAACTTTACCTTTTGCTCCACAAACAGATTTACAAGAATCCGTTATAATATCTCTTGTAATAATTACAACTGGTATTACAAGTGGTAAAATTCTCTCATATGCTAAAATTATCAGAAGTCCATTTATTAAAATTTTATCTGCTATAGCATCAGCAGTCTTGCCAAAATCAGTAATTAAATTATATTTTCTTGCTATATACCCATCTAAAAAATCTGTGATAGATGCAATAACAAAAATAAATCCAGCAATTAAATATTTACTATCAATTAAAGTTTTTCCATAAACGAAAACTGGAAAATTAACATTCATTTGCTCCCAAGGAAGCATCAACATAATCAATAATATAAACGAAAGTATTATTCTTGCAATTGTAATTTTATTTGGTAAATTTAACTTCATAAGATCTCCTATCCATTATAACTTATAATAGTAGTGGAATTTGCGTAATTATCAAGTGCTACTTGTCTTATTGCCCATGTTACTACTAAAATAATTAAAAGTACTATTAATATAAACATAAATATGTAATATTTACTATCTGATTTTTTTTCAGTTTTAGTATACGGTGAAACAACTTTGTTTTCATCTTTTTTTTCTTCTTTAAGTTGAAGTTCAATAGTTTTTTCTATTTCTTTTATAGGTATTTTAGATGTATATTCAAACATATATTCATTAAACGAATCTATAATTTTATCTGCATCCAAACCCAAATATTTAGCATAGTCAAAAATAATGGTTTTAAGTTCAAAAACATCTTTAAATGAACCTATTTTACCATCTTCTATATTTTCTAGTACTAATTCTTTTGTATTAATATCGTTGCAAGCCTCTTTCAAACTCACCCCTGACGATTCCCTAGCCTCTTTTAAGAGGACACCTATCTCGTCCAAAATATTCACTCCTTTATTATAATAATATTTAAAAATAAAAATTTATAAGCCATGTTCTGTTCTTTAAATTAAAGCGACAAATATCTATCTACTATTACTAGTCCTTTACTCTGTTATTATTCCTTCGTAAAAGTTCCCCTACCAAATTTTGGGTTTCTCGCTCGCGGGGTTTACCTCGTTTCATTTTTTCAGTTTCCCAAAAAACTCGTTTCTGTGGCACTTTACACCTACTTTAATCAGTTAAGATTATTTGGGCGCCGTTAGCACTAAGCTACCTTAGGTTATTTTTTTCCTAAGCACGAACACTACAAACATTACAGCTTGTGCGAGCATGGACTTTCCTCTACACAACAATGTTATGCAGCATTTGTCAAATTTCTATTCAAATTTACTATAAACTATTTTTTCTAACTGACTAATTCTTTTAAGTAAATCAATATTATTCACTGTCTCAGATTTGTCAGTTAATTCTTTTTCTTCAAGTTCAGTTCTGATTTTTCTCATTTCCTGCTTCAATCTTGAATTTTCTTCAGTTAGTTCTGTAATATATTTTTCCATCTTTTTAATGGCTCTAATATATTGTTTTTCATCTTCAATGATATCATCTAATACCTTATCAACTTCTCTAGCCCTATAACCAGTTGTGTCGAATTTAAAATTATAATTATATAATTCTTCTGGGGTATAATTAATTTTTTCATTAAACATAAAATCACCTTCCGACAAAAAAATTATACCCTTTTTTCACCACTTTTGTCAAGGTCCGAGTCCAAATAAAAAATCATACTTTCCACACTATCCAGTTTATCCAGCATTTTTCCTATAAAAAAATCTATTCTCATATTGCCTCCTATATTTATTTTACAATAAAATTGAACACAATGTTTAAATTCGACAAAATATGTCAAAATATTAATAGATTTTTTAATAAAATATGTTATAATTATATATAGGTGATATGGTGAATTATCCTAATAAAATTAAAAAAAATTATTCAAAAACAATAAATTACGCTAATAGAGGTACTACTTTAGAAAATATAATTACTGAAGCAAATAAATATTATTTAGAAAATAATATTGCAGTAATTTACAAAAAAGCAACGCCTATTGGCATAAATAAAACCAACTACAAAGAAATAACAAGTGCTTATTTCAAAGAAAAATCAACACTCGATTTTGTAGGAATATATAAAGGTTATTATATAGAATTTGATGCAAAAGAAACTAAATCTTCTACATCTTTTCCTCTTAGTAACATTCATAATCATCAAATAGTCCATATTAAAAATATATTAGAACATAAAGGTTTTGCTTTTTTAATAATACAAATTAATAATTCGTATTATTTACTAAGTGGTAATTTATTAATAAATTTTATTAATGAAAATTCCAGAAAAAGTATTCCGTATGAATATATTAAAGAAAATTGTTTAGAAATAAAATACAATTATATAAAAGGTTTAGACTACATTGTAAGTTTAAATAAATTATTGGAGGTATAAATTGAAAAAAATAAATTTTAAAAAACTAACAAAGCCAAGAAAAACAAAGGTTAAAGCTGAAAAAGATAAAAATACTAATGTAAAAAGAAATATTAAAGTAACTATACTTAGTGCTATATTAATTGGTGGTATTGTAGCTATTACGGGTATATTATTATTTGCACTTTATATAATACTTACTGCACCCAATTTTAATAAAGATTTATTATATCAAAAGGAAGCTAGTATAATTTACGATATAAATGGTAATGAATTAATTAGAACTGGAGAAAACAATGTAGAATTAGTTAGTTATGAAGAATTACCACAAGTATTAATTGATGCAATTGTTGCAACAGAAGATTCTAGATTTTTCCAACATACTGGACTTGATGTACCAAGATTTGTAGTAGCATCATTTAATCAAATCATAGGAAACAGCGATGCTGGTGGTGCATCTACTTTATCAATGCAGGTTATAAAAAATACATATACAGATAATGTAGCATCTGGTATTGAAGGTGTTGTTAGAAAATTTACTGATGTATATATGTCAATATTTAAATTAGAAAACGCATATACAAAAGAAGAAATCATTGAATTTTATGTAAATTCACAGTGGCTTGGATATGATGGAAATGCAAACTATACAGGTATTACTGGAGTTGAGCAAGGTTCACAATATTTCTTTGGTAAAAGTGTAAGCGATTTAACTTTAGCTGAAGCTACTATTTTAGCAGGAATGTTCCAAGCTCCAGTTTCACACAATCCTTACACTAATCCTGAAAGTACAAGAGAAAGACAAACTACTGTTCTAAATCTTATGATAAGACATGGTTATATTACAGAAGAGGAAAAAGAAGCTGTTTTAGATATTCCAATTGAATCCTTATTAGTTTCAAAAGAATCAAGTTCTAGCAATGATTATCAAGTTATAATAGATTATGTAATACAAGAAGTTGAAGACAAAACTGGAAAAAATCCTTACTCTACTCCGATGGAAGTTTATACAACTATAGACCCTGATATACAAGATATATTAGTTGCAGTAGAAAATGGAGAAAGTTACTCTATTCCAGAAGACCGTGGTGACTTACAGTTTGGTATGGCAATTACCGATGTTAAGACAGGCGCCATAGTTGGTATGAGTAGTGGTATTGATTATGCTAATAAAGGACATAACAGAGCAGACGCAAGAAGACAGCCAGGATCAACTGCAAAGCCAATATTCGATTATGCACCGCATATAGAATATTTAAATAGTTTTCCAGGATATTTATTTTTAGATGAAGCTTCAAGTTATTCAAACGGATCTCCTATTAGAAACTGGGATAACCAGTATTGGGGTCTTATGACTATGAAAGATGCACTAGTTTCTTCAAGAAACATACCTGCTCTTACTGCATTTCAAGAAGTTGCTGAAGTTGATTTAGAATTAATAGAAGACTTTGTACAAGGACTTGGAATTGACTACGGTGAAGCTTTATATGAATCTGCTTCTATTGGAGGTTTTGACGGAGTATCCCCTATTGAATCAAGTGCAGCTTATGCAACATTTGCACGTGGCGGATATTATATAGAACCTTATACAGTTACAAAAATTGTCTATCTAGAAGATGATCAAACAGAAGAATTTAAATATACAAAAGAAAAAGCAATGAGTGAACAAACTGCCTTTTTAATAAATGATATGTTAACAGGTTCTGGTGTTGCAGGATTTTCAATAAGCGGTACAGATTTAGCAGCCAAAACTGGTACAACAACTATAGATGCAGACCAAGCCGAAAAACTTGGAATACCAACATACGCTATCATGGATAACTGGGTTGTTAGTTACTCTCCCGAATATTCTTTCTCAACATGGATTGGATATGATCAGTTAAGTTCAGAATATTATATGACAAGTGCTAACATAGGAACAATTAGAAATGGTTTATCTAAAGCCGTAGGAAGTGAATTATTTAGCACTGGCAAACAATTTGATATGCCTTCAGGTATATCAAGTGTTACTATTGAAAAAGACACTATACCAGCTGCTTTAGCTAGTTCTAACACTCCTGATAATATGAAAGAAACTTACTACTTTAAATCAGGTTCTGAACCTACTGAAGTATCAACTAGATATGAAACATTAGATAACGTAACAAATTTAAAAGCAGTTAGCACTGGTACAGATGTCAAACTAACATGGGATGAAATTAAAACTCCTGAATGGATAGATACAACTTTTTTAACTGACTATTTTAATGAATATTACGGAAATCATGCTAGTAAATATTATGAACAAAGAATTAATTATAATTTATCTACTATAGGTAATGTTATATATGAAATATATTTAGATACCAATGGTACTTTAACATTACTCGGAACATCAGCTGACGGTGAATATACAACAAAAGTTACTGAAAGTGGAAATCAAAAATATGTTGTTAAAGCCAATTATTCTATATTTACTACTGCTGTTAGTAGCGGATCAAATGTAACTATAAATGTAAGTGTTGATAGTAATGTAAATGATTCTGTTAACGGCGGGAACAATAATGACACCGATTCAGAAAATCCAGACGACAATAATACAGATAATAACAATAACAATAACAATAATACTGATACCAATACTGATACTACACCATAAATAAAAAGATTAGATATTTAAATTCTAATCTTTTTTTTGACAGTTTTTATAAAATTTACACTTATCACATAGTGGTTTTTTTGCTGTGCATATATATCTACCAAATAATACTAATTGATCATTTACTCTGTTCCACTTATCCTTAGGAATTGATTTCATTAACTTTTTCTCTATCTCAACAACATCTTCTTCGTTTTTTACAATACCTAAAATATTCGAAACTCTTTTAACATGAGTATCAACTGCAAAAGTAGGCACATTATAAATATTAGATAAAACAACATTCGTAGTTTTTCTACCTACTCCAGGAAGAGATTCTAAATAATTTCTATCATTAGGAACTATTCCATCAAAATCTTCATTCAATCTTTTAGCCAACGTTTTTATATAACCAGATTTTTTATTATGAGATCCAGCAGACCTAATTATTTTTGCAATTTCCTCTTGATTTAGATACTCTAGTTCTTTTAAGTTATATTTAAATAAATTTTTAGTTACCATGTTAACTCTTTTATCAGTTGAATGAGCTGAAAGAATAGTAGCAATTAAAAGCTCATAATCAGTATCATAATCTAGCTCACAAACTGGATTAGGTATCATTTCATCAAGAAAGTCATAAAATTCTTTATTCATTATCTAACCAATCAAAATTTAAAAGAGATGTTTCAGCTAATGTATTAAGTTTAGGTTTTTTATTAGTAATATCAGCTGGATCTTTTATACCCTTTTTATTCCAATCAAATAGTATTTTATCAATATATCTTAAATTAGTAACACCATTATAACTAGCCTCTTTTAAAGCGGCTATAATAAGTTCTTCACTAAAATTTTTCTCAATCCATGCTTTAATTACTTCATAATCCATTAAAGATAAAGTTCTTCCAAACTCAGCTTCAAAAATAGAATATATATCTTCAGTAGTTTTATTCTTTTCTTTAACTTTTCTTGTTTGATCCATTTCTTCATAAAATTTATTAAGTGAAATAGTTTCAACCATTTTACCACAACTATCTTTTTCTAAACTAACTTCAATGATTTTCTTTTCAACTAGTGAAGCAAATGTAATCATAATTTCTTCTTCTTTAAGTTTTGTAAATGCCCCAATATTTGAAACATTAAAAACTGGATCCATTTCATTATCAAAATACATGATTAACAAAAATTCAGAAAGAGATAACTTATTTTCTAAAACATTCGCTATAAATTTAGTTTCTACTATAAATTTTTTATTTGTTTTTTTCATTTTACTTCCTACTTAACAAATAATTTTTAAGTTCTTTATTATTATTTATTAATTTTCCTTCCAATATTAAATTAGTCATTTCTTTTTTTATATCTTTAATAATTGCCGATGGTTCTATATTTAATAACTGCATTATTTCATTAGATGATATATCAAGTTTTTTAATATCATTAATTTCCATAGAATTATAAACATTATTTATATATTGTTTATCTATTTCTAAAATTTCACCAGCAACTAAATTATTATAAAGCCCAAATTCATATAATGTTTTTTCTGTTATTTTACCAACCTTTAAAATTTTCTTAATATTAATTATAGTATCTAATTCATTTTTTGTAAAGAAATTACTATCACACTTCATTTGTGCATACATTCCAATTAAATCATTAGTATACTTTATATTTTCGATTTTAATATTCAAAATTTCTAAAACATTATATTCTTTAAGAATAGCTATTCCTACCAAATAATTTTTCGAATGAATAATTTTATTTAATTCTAATCTTATTTTTGGAAAAGATAATTGCTTTAACAAACTAATATTATTTTTAATAAACAGTTCAAGCTCTTCTTCAATACTAAAACCAAGAACAACGCTAAATCTAAGTGCTCGTAAAATTCTAAGTGGATCTTCATTAAGTTTCACAGTTACATTTCCCACAGCCCTAATAAGCTTATTATTCAAATCCTCTTTTGCATTATAAAAGTCAATTATTGAACCATTTTTATTCATACATATAGTATTAATTGTAAAATCTCTTCTTTTTAAATCTTCAATTAAATTACTAATATACTCCATTTCAATTGGTTTACGATTATAATACTTTATTTCTTTTCTATAAGTAGTAATATCAATATTATATTTTTTTATTTTAAAACTAATATTTCCATATTTAGTTTCATTACTTACATTAAATAATTTACTTATTTCTTTAGGTAGAGCATTAGTACATATATCTACATCATAAGAGTTATTACCTAATAAATAATCTCTTACAAAGCCCCCTACTATATAAGCTTCAAATCCATTTTCTTCTATTTTATTTAATATACTTTTAAGTTCATTATTCATATATTAATCCCCAAGTTTATATGATATAACAAATCCAGCAATAGATAATATAATAGCCAATATAATGTGTAATAAATTTAAAACAAGACCCTCATTTAAATTAGTTAATATTATTGATATTATTGAACCAAAGACAAAACCAAGAATAACAAAATAAGTTTTAGTTTCATATTTTTTTAACAAGAATTCAATTAATTTTGCCACTAAAATAATACCTATTAAAACTCCTATACCAAATACTGATAAAATAACAACATTATCAACAACGTTATTTAACCCAGTAAACTCTTTTATAGCATTTAAAATAGGCTCATAATACCCTAAAAGAATAAGCATAAAAGATCCTGACAAACCAGGAACCACCATTGTTGCAGCAGCAACAATGCCTATTAAAAAAAGTAAAATATATGAAAAAATATTCATACTTGCAAACGATACTTCCGATAATCCACCCTCAGCAAATGTCATCAACATCAAAAGTGAAAAAGGAATCAAAAACAAAGATAAATTTAACATACTTTTTTTCTCGTATTTTACTTTTTTGTATAACATAGGAATACCGCCTACAATTAAACCAATAAAAAATAATATCGTAGATAATTTATAATTTTCAAGTCCAAAAGTTACAATACGACTCATAAGTACTATAGATAAAAGTGCACCTATACCTATTAATGATAAAAATTTTATATTTTCTTTTATATTATTAACAAAATGACTAATTGCTTTTATTAATTCATCAAATATACCTAAAGAAATCATTAATGTTCCACCGCTTACACCTGGTATAATATTAGCAATACCTATAAAAAAACCTTTTAATATTAGTTTAATTTGTTTCATTAAAATCACTCCGATATAATTATACCATTTTTATCAAAAAAAAAATACATTAATAAAATAAAAAAATTGCTAAAAAGCAATCTTAATTAACATATATATCTTTATTATCAGATTTTTCTGAAGGGATTATTTTATTTAGCATTACTGCTCCAATAATCCATAAAACTAAACTTGCAATACCATAAAAATATAAACCTACAACTAAATATACTAAATACCCAATTATAGAAACAATTGTTCCTGTTTTATTAATTTCTAATTTGCTAATTTTAATTAATAAAATTATTGACATTACTAAACCTGCTATAGATAATCCATAAGAAACAAGCATTACAAGACCAAGTAACAATGCTATACCTACAACACCACCAAGTTCTTCAGGGTTACTTTCGATTAATGTTTGTATTTCTTCACTATTATTCATATCAGCTATCGAAGCTATTGATCCAAATAATTGTAATACAAATACAATTGTTAATCCTATTACAATAACTAGTGTAACAACATTAATCCAGTTAAGTGTTCTAAGAGCTTTACAAATTCCTAAATCCATTATAATACATCTCCTTCTAAAACTATTATATCATTAATTAAAAAAAAAGAATAGACACAAGTCTATCCAATTTGTTTCATTACTTCTTCAGCAAAATTTTCTTCTTTTTTCTCAATTCCTTCGCCAACTTCATAACGAATAGAATTAACAAGTTCAGAACTGTTTTCTTTTAAAAATGCATTTACTTTAAGTTTATCATTTTTAACAAAAACTTGTTCATTTAAACAATTTTCTTCATAGAATTTTCTAATTCTACCTTCAACCATTTTTATAGCTATTTCTTCTGGTTTACCTTCTTCAATAGCTTGAACTTTTAAAATTTCTTTTTCTTTTTCAATAGTTTCAGAAGAAACATCTGCTATAAAATTATAAGCAGGTCTCATAGCTGCAGATTGCATAGAAACATCTTTAGCTACTTCCTCATTGTTTCCAGTAACTACAGTAAGTACTGCAATTCTTCCACCCATATGTAAATATGAACCAAATGATTCGTTATCATTCTTAGTTAAAATTGTAAATCTTCTAAAAGATAATTTCTCACCAATTTTTGCTGTTTTAGCAATAACTAAATCATTAATAGTAGCACCTTCACAAGATACTTCTAAAGCTTCTTCAACAGTAGTTGGTTTAGAAGCAAGAAGTGCTTTACCAATTACATCAACCATATTAGTAAATTCTTCATTTTTACTTACAAAATCAGTTTCACTGTTTACTTCAAATATAACAGCATCATTTCCATCTATACAAACACTAGCAAGACCTTCAGCAGCAATTCTACCAGCTTTTTTTTCAGATTTAGCAATACCTTTTTCTCTTAAAAAGTCCATTGCTGCATCCATGTCTCCACCAGTTTCAGATAAAGCTTGCTTACAATCCATCATTCCTGCTCCTGAAATTTCACGCAGGTTTTTCACCATACTTGCAGTTATTTCCATATGTTTCTCCTTATTTAAGTGCTTCAAGTAATTCTTCTTTTTTCATTGTAGAATAACCTTTAACACCTTTATCTTTAGCCATAGCTTTAAGTTCAGTTAAACTTTTATTATTTTCTTCTTCACTTTGCGCTACTTCAACTTTTTCTTCTATAACTTCAACTTTTTCAGTTTTAGTATTTTCTTTTCTATCTTCTTCATTTAAGTAATCAACCATTTCAAGTCCAGTTGCTTCACATATAGAATTATTAAGAACACCTAATACTACTTTAATAGATTTAACAGCGTCATCATTACCAGGAATTACAAAATCAAGTAAATCTGGATCTGAATTAGTATCAATTAAACCAAATACAGGTATCTTAAGTTTTCTTGCTTCTAAAATAGCATTGTACTCTTTCTTAGGGTCAACAACAACTAAAGCTTGAGGTAATTTATGCATTTCTCTAATACCACATAATACCTTATTTAATTTGTCATATTCTTTTTTAAGACCAATAACTTCTTTTTTAGGTAACTTATCAAAAGTTCCATCTTCTTCCATTCTTTCGATTTCTTCAAGACGTCTTACTCTTCTTCTGATAGTTCTAAAGTTAGTTAAAGTTCCACCTAACCATCTTTCAGTTACATAGTAACTTTTACTTCTAAGTGCTTCTTCAACACATACTTCACTAGCTTGTTTTTTAGTACCAACAAATAGTACTTTACCACCATTACCAGCGATAGTTTTAAGCTCATTATAAGCTTCCTCAATTAGAGTATTTGTTTTTTCTAAATCGATAATATAAATATCTTCTCTAGTTCCAAAAATGTACTCTTTCATTTTAGGATTCCATCTTTTTGTTTGGTGTCCAAAATGTACACCAGCTTCTAATAAATAATTCATAGAAACTACGGCCATAAATTTATCCTCCTTCGTTTAACGTCTTAATACTTCAACTTACAATTTCACTCTCTTCGAGCACTCGAAACCATAATCCATATTAATGTTTATTTTTTCGCATTTAATGCCACATGTATTTTACCACATAAACCCATTAAATTGCAAGAAAAAAATCTACCTATTTAAAAGTAGATCTAATTCTATTCTAATCCTTCAACAATATAAGGATTATCCCAAGTTCCAGTACCACTTACTAGTACATTTG
>CAYJEI010000007.1:0-28137 GCA_964369155.1 uncultured Muribaculaceae bacterium
TATAAATATAACATATAAGTCATACTATTACAAGAATAAAAAAACAGCTTTCGCTGTTATAAAGTTATTTATTCTTAAAAGTTTTATAAGATATTTTATGAGTTAAAATAATACCTATTAGTAAATATATTAAAGTAAAAGAAACTACAATTAAACTAAATTTTTCTATAGAAATTTCGTATGTCATAAAATAATAACAAATAAAATAAGTTAAAGAAGTTATAACATAATAAATAGGATTTTTCATTTTAAGATCTTTAGTAAATGGTTGAAATAAATAATATAATATTAAATAATGTATAGTAAAAAAAACTGACATACTTAGTATAGATAAAATTAAAAGTATATAATTTAAATTACTAAATGTTCCTCCTGATAAATATAATAATATTGCTAAAAACAAAGCTAATATAACTGCTGGCACTAAATTAATTAGTGTTAAAGATTTAACTCGTAAAACAAATAAATTTGTAATTGACTTTTTAGTTTTAAAAAAATTATACGTAAGCATACTATTATCAGAATTAATAAATAAAACATTAGTCATTATCCCTCCTTTATTTAAATAAAACATAATAATTAAAAATCCGGGTAATGCATTATTTATTGTATAATTAATTACTTCATCAAGCAAATTATTAGCTACTAACATATAAATTAAAAAACATCCAATAATTAGCAAGCACAGCGATATTTTTTTTATACTTTTTACAAGTATATTAGAGTGCCTTTTAATGAAAATTTCATTAAAATAAGCATAACCCCTTTTTTTACTTGAAACATTTTCAAAAGTAATATTATCACTATACTGTTTTTGCATCAAAATTTTTTGTTGATCTTTAAAATTAATTCCATTTATTCCCTCAAAAAAAATAATTTTAATAATATCTTTATAATAAATAAAGTCTACAACAATAAAAATAGCTCGCACATTTAAAAGTACTAACATTAACATAATAAATATAACTATCTCTACTGATATTACATAATTAAAATAAATACTACCATAAGCAATTAAAATAAAAATCACTACAAATATCCAATTAAAAAAAGTAATAGTATTTTCATTTCTAATAAATTGTTTCTTATTATAATAATAAAGTTTAAACGCATTAAATAAATTTTTTATTAAAAAAGTTATTAAAAAAAACAATAATGGAAAAACAATATAATCCCTACCATTAAAATAACTAATAATGAAAAACCTTTCTAATATATATATACTACCAATATATCCGACGAAAAGTTTTATTATAAAAAAACTATAATCTATTAAAACATACTTTTTAGCATCCATTTTCAATAATAAAATACTATAATATTTATCAGTAGTAGGATTAAACATTATAGTATTAATTATCCCACCTACTATAGATAAAACAATAAAAACTTGAATTATAGTTTCATCAGTTAAATTATTAAAAAATATAAGTGGCAAAAAAATTAAAAAGTACAAGTAAAGTACTTTACCAAAAATTATTTTTCCAAGTGAAAAAATACCAGACAAAACAAACGAAATTATTTTCATAGTTATATTATCATACAAATTATTTTTAAAAACATTCTTTATAGCAGGAAGCTTATATAAATAATAAGCAACTGCATTAGTAAGCATAGTAATTTTTAGACTAATATAAATATATATATCATTCATCATCATTATCACCCTTTAAAGCACTTATTATTTTATCTTTAAAGTTTTTATTAGATTTAACATCTTTGGAAATAATTTCTAATTTACCATTATGAAGAAGTACTATTTCATCACATAAGTCAATAGCAAGCTCTAAAATGTGAGTTGAAAAAATAATGATGCTATTCTTCTTTTGTTTTCTTAAAACATTTTTCATCTCTTCAGCAGCCAAAATATCAAAAGAAGTTAATGGTTCATCTAAAAGTAATACTTTAGGATTACCTAAAAAGTTAATTAACATTTGTACTTTGTTCTTCATTCCGTGTGAAAAAGTTTTTAAAAGTTTATCTCTATCTTTTTCTTCTATTCCAACCATTTTTAGCGACTCATCAATATCAATGTCTAAATCATGAATATCTATAAAAAATCTAATAAATTCTCTAGCAGTCAGAAAATCTGGAACTACCGGAGTTGAAACTACATACCCTATCTCAGAAGTATTAATTTTTTCATCATCTAAAATAATTGTTCCACGACAAGCTTTTAAATCTTCATTTATTATATTAAATAAAGTCGTCTTTCCAGAACCGTTTTTCCCTAAAAGAGCATAAATTTTTCCTTTTTCAAAAGTAAAATTAATATCATCTAAAACTATATTATCTGTAAATTTTTTAGATAAATTTTTAATTTGTAACTTCATACTAAACATCCATTTCTATATAAGCATATCTTATATTTTTCTTCTTAAGATTTTTTTCTATATCATCACTTATTTCATTAGCTTTACTAAGCTTTATATCTTCATGCATTTTAAGTTTAGTAAGTAATCTATAATATGAACCACTTTTAAATAAGTAAAGTTGATTAATTCGCTCTACCTCTTTATAAGAATGTATTATATCTCTTACTTCTTTATTTAAAGTGCCTGAAAATTTACTCTCACTAAGCTCAACAACATTTTCTTTAAGAATTATAAATCCTGTTTTAATAATTAAAAATCCTATTAATATTGTAGCAACTATATTTGCGTAACTAAATATTTCTATAGTTCCTGACAATAACATTAAAATCGTAGATATAAAAACAAGAATCGATCCATAAACATCTGTCTTACTTTCAAGCGCAGAAGCAAGTATTATATCACTATTTAAATCCTTAGCTTTTTTATTTAAATATTTAACTAGAATAAATTTTACTATAATTGCAACTATTATAAAAGGAAGAACATAACTTTCAGGAAGTACTAAAGGTTCATGAGTAATATCAAGTATAACCGTAACCCCAAGATATAATATAACTAATGATATAGCAAGACTAAACAAATACTCAACTTTACCATAACCAAAAGGATGAGTTTTATCAGCTTTTTTTCTTGTAAAAAAACCACTTATAATAGCTATAATATCAGTTACCATGTCACTAAAAGATGCAATTCCATCAGCAATTAAAGCAGAGCAATTCCCATAAAATCCAATTAAAACCTTCGTTACAGACAATATTAAATTCGTAAAAAAACTTTTAAACATAACTTTTATCATTAAATTATCACCAATATTTCTTATTAAAAGTATACCCTTTTTTACACTTATTTGCAATTAAAAAATATTTAAATCTAAATTCACAAACTTTTACTTTTTTTTTAATTTCAAATATGTTATATTTAAAATAGGAGGTAATATTGATGAGAGTCAAAGATTTTGTAGATACTCAAAATTTCACTAAAGAAGAATTAGTAGATATCATTAATATGGGGATTTTAATTAAGAAAAATCTTAAAGAAGGTCACCATCTTAATGTTTTATACCATAAAACTTTAGGAATGATTTTTGAGCAATCATCTACTAGAACGAGAGTATCGTTCGAGACTGCAATGACACAACTGGGAGGTCATGCGCAGTATTTAGCCCCAGGACAAATACAGTTAGGTTCACATGAATCACTAGGTGATACTGCTAAAGTATTATCAAGACTTGTGGATATACTAATGGCAAGAGTACAAAAACATGAAAGTGTTTATGAACTTGCAAAATATTCTACAGTTCCCGTAATAAATGGTATGAGTGATTACAATCACCCTACTCAAGAAATGGGAGATGTAACAACAATTTTTGAACATATGCCAGCAGGTAAAAAGTTTGAAGATTTAAAAATAGTATTCGTTGGAGATGCAACACAAGTATGTGCATCACTTATGATGATTACGACAAAATTAGGTGGTAATTTCGTACAATTTGGCCCAAAAGGATTCCAACTTAAAGAAAATCACATAAAAATTGCTGAAGAAAACTGTAAAGTTTCAGGTGGATCATTTATGATTACTGAAGATGTTGAAGAAGCAATGAAAGGTGCAGATTTTGTTTACACTGATGTATGGTATGGATTATACGAAGCAGAGCTTTCAGAAGAAGAAAGAATGAAAACATTCTATCCTAAATATCAAGTAAGTATGGAAATGTTAAAAAAAGCAGAACCACATGTAAAATTCATGCATTGTTTACCAGCTACTAGAGGCGAAGAAGTAACTGATGAAGTTCTAGATTCTGACCTTTCTATTGTAATTGATGAAGCTGAAAATAGATTAACTTCAATTAGAGCATTACTAGTATATTTCATGGGTAAAATGGAAGATACAATAAAAATTTGTAATGATAATTTAGGTAATTAATATGGAAAAGAAAAAGAAGTTTAAGCTGTTTGATGCAATTCTTGCAGCTGTTTGTATTACACTAGTAGCAGAAGCAGTAACACCAACTGCAGCTATTGGTAACTCGCAATACTTTTGGTGGATATTTTTAATAATAGCTTTCTGCTTACCATACGGACTTATTACTGCAGAACTTGGATCAACATTTCCAAGTGAAGGTGGTATGTATACATGGGTAAAAAAAGCTTTTGGACCTAAATGGGCATCAAGAGTAGCTTGGAACTATTGGATCAACTTCCCTTTATGGATAGCAGCTTTAGCTGTTGCTGTAACAGATGTTGTTGCTGGTATTTTTGAAATAGAACTTTCTATAGTATGGATTTTAGTTTTACAACTTGGTTATACATGGTTAGTATCTGCACTTGGATGCCACCGTATTGGAGAAAATAAATTTTTAATTAATTTCGGTACGTTATTTAAAATATTATTTATGGTAGGACTTGGAATTTTAGGTATATATGTATTTATCTCAACAGGAGAAAGTGCAAACCCAATAAATAGTGCAACTGACCTACTTCCAACAATGGATTTAGTAAGTTTATCATTTATTTCAGTAATAATATTTAACTTTCTAGGTTTAGAAGTAGTAGCTACATTTGCTGAAGATATGGAAAATCCTAAAAAAGATATTCCAAAAGCAGTAATAATTGGTGCCTTACTTACTTCATTATTTTACTTATTACCGGCAACAGGTATAAATATTGCAATGCCAATTGATGCTGCAGAATCAGCAGGTATCACTGACAGTTTTGCAATACTTCTTACTACACTTGGTCTTGGGGCAGATGCAACTAGAGCTATAGTAATCATAGTTGGACTTATGTTTATCTATACATTAGTAGCTAATATAGCTTCATGGTCATTTGGAGTAAACGCAGTTGCAAAATTTTCAGCAGATGACGGAGGACTTCCAAAAATATTTAGTGAAACTAATAAAGATGGAGTTCCATATAAAGCATCAATTATTAATGGTATAGTAGCATCGATTATAATTATAATTGGAGTTGTTCTTGGTATAGTATCAGAAGACGCTAGTAATTTATTCTGGACATTCTTCTCACTATCTCTTGTAACACTTTTAATAGGTTATATCCCACTATTCTTAGCTTTTATAAAACTTAGAAAAACAGATAAAACTAAAAGATCTTACAAAGTACCAGGTAATAATATAGTTATAAATTTAATGGGATACATTCCACTTATTATACTAGTTCTTAGTGTAATATTTACTTTATTTATAGATTTCACATTTGAATCATTTATATACAATTTACCACTTATTATAGGTGTAGTTGTGTCATTGATAATTCAAGAAATTTTAGTTGTAGACATTGAAGATGAAGGAGACAAAAAGTGAAAAAACTAGAAGGAACACCAAAAGAACACGGATTTAGAATGCCTGGTGAATTTGAAGAACATAAAGGAACATACATGATATGGCCTGAGCGCCCAGACAACTGGAGATATGGAGGAAAGCCAGCACAAGAAGTATTTGTAAAAGTAGCAAATACAATTGCAAAATACGAAGAAATGACTATGATTGTTTCAGCTGGACAATATGACAATGCCAGACACTTACTTGATGAAAAAGTTAAAGTTGTAGAAATGAGCAATAATGATTCTTGGCTTAGAGATTCAGGAGCTACATTCGTAAAAAATGACAAAGGTGAACTAAGAGCATGCGATTGGACTTTTAATGCTTGGGGAGGCCTTGTAGATGGTTTATATTTCCCTTGGGATCAAGATGATAAGATCGCACAAAAAATGTGTGAATTAGAATCTGTTAATAGATATCGTTTAGATGACTTTATTCTTGAAGGAGGATCAATACACGTTGATGGTGACGGAACAGCATTAGTTACTGAAGAATGTTTACTATCAGAAGGAAGAAATTCTCATATGTCTAAAGAAGAAATAGAACAAACACTATGTGATTACTTAAATGTTGAAAAAGTTCTTTGGGTTAAAGAAGGAATTTATAATGATGAAACTAATGGACACGTTGATAATATATGTGCATATGTAAGACCAGGAGTTATTGCTCTTGCTTGGACTGATGATGAAACAGATCCACAATACAAAAGAAGTACAGAAGCGTATGAATATTTAACAAATGAAACAGACGCAAAAGGAAGAAAAATAGAAGTTCATAAAATTTATACCCCTACTCCTATTTTAATATCAAAAGATGAAAGTTTAGGTGTAGACGCAGTTGACGGAACTCTTCCACGTAATGAAGGAGATAGACTAGCTGCATCATATGTAAATTATTATGTAGGTAACGGATTCGTTGCTGTACCACAGTTTAACGATCCTCATGATAAACTTGCCGTTGAAAAATTACAAGAGTTATATCCTGATAGAGTTATCGAACCTATTTATGCTAGAGAAATTTTACTTGGTGGTGGAAATATTCACTGTATAACACAACAAGTACCTAAAGCGTAAAGAAAATGTATAAAATAAGTTCTAAATTTGAACTTATTTTTTATTTTTGTTATAATTAACTTATAATAAAGGAGAAAAATATGAGAATAGTAATAGCATTAGGAGGAAACGCCCTAGGAAACGATCCAAAAGAACAACAAATGTTAATAAAAAAAGCAATGAAAAATGTTGTGCCTCTAATTAAAGCAGGACACGAAGTAATTTTAGGACACGGAAATGGTCCACAAGTCGGAGTTATAAATTTAGCTTTTGAAGATTCTTACGAGAATAAAGATATACCTTATATGGCATTTCCAGAATGCACAGCGATGAGTCAAGGATATATTGGATACCACATACAAAAAGGACTACGAGATTTACTTGAAGATGAAAACATCTTTAAAAAGGTCGCTACTATAGTAACCCAAGTAGTTGTAGACAAAAACGACTCAGCATTTAAAAATTTAAGTAAACCAGTAGGTCCATTTTATACTAAAGAAATGGCTGAAACACTAGCTGAAGCATCAGGAGAACAATATGTAGAAGATGCAGGAAGAGGTTATCGAAAAGTTGTTGCAAGTCCTAAACCAGTTGAAATAATAGAAATTGAAACAATAAAAGACTTACTTAATACAGGACATATAGTAATTGCTGGCGGTGGTGGCGGTATACCTATATACAAACAAAATGAAGCAAAAGGCGCCAATGCTGTTATTGATAAAGATAATGTTGCAGCACTTATGGCTCAAGAATTGAATGCTGATTTATTAGTGATTTTAACAAATGTAAAACAAGCAATGATTAATTACGGAAAAGAAAACGCTGAAGCTTTAGGAGTAATTTCTATAGAAGAAGCAAAAAAATATATTGATGAAAATCATTTTGCCAAAGGAAGTATGCTTCCTAAAATTGAAGCTGCCCTTAAATTTGCAGAAAACAGTAAGCAAAAAGCTATAATTACATCACTTGATAATTTAGAAAATGCATTAAAAGAAATTAATGCAACAATAATTAAATATTAAATTATAAAATATAAGTACTAATTAAATTTTTAATTAGTATTTTTATGCAAATTAAAAATAATTAGTTGTATTAACATATTAAATATATGTAGAATTATAAACAAAAATAAAAAAATTCAATTTTTTTTGATATAATAATTTTAGAAAGTGAGAAAATATGCAAAATAAAGATATTAATAAATATTATAATGATTTACTAAAATACGATGTTGACTACCAAGAATTATTCTATGAAGAAACTGAAATCAAAAGAATCTATTATATAAACGAAAGAATAGATTCTATTACATCAAAATTCATCAATGGTGTTGGTGTTACATTATCTAAAGGAAAGCAAAAATTTTATGGTTCAACTAACAATACAGAAGAAATTGGAGATATAATAAAAAATATCGGTACAAGTTTTTCAAGAAAAGAAAATAAAGAAATTATATTAGAAGAAATGGTCTACCCCACTTCTAAAAATCACAATAATTTTACAAATGAAGATAAAAAAAATCTTTTTTCTAAGATAAATACATATTGTAGAAATTATGATAAGAGAATCATACAAGTAGAAATAACATTACTTGAGAAAATACAAAAAGTAAAAATAGCTTCCTCAAATAAACTAAACTGTGATAATAGAATTTTCACAAGATTGGCTGTTAGTATAACTGCAGCTGAAAACGAAAAAAGTGTAAGTAAAGCTTATAGCCCTGGATTTAGTACAGATTACAGCTTTTTAAGCGAAATTGATTTAGAAAAAAACTTAGAAGAAAATTGCAAAATAGCTTTAAAAAAACTAGAAACAAAATCCTTCAAAGGTGGAAAAATGCCAGTAATTATAGGACCAGGTTTTGGTGCTGTAATATTTCATGAAGCATGTGGACATGCTCTAGAATCATATTCAATCGTAAATAAAACATCAGTTTTAACTAACAAAAAAAACCAAAAAATAGCTAGCGATAAAGTAACATTAATTGATGACGGAACTATTGCTAATTTATATGGAACAACTAATATTGATGATCAAGGAGAAAAAACAAAAAAAAATATTCTCATAAAAAATGGTATTTTAACAGAATATTTGACTGATAAAATTGATGCACAGCTAATGCAAAGTAAATCTACTGGTTCTGGAAGAAGAGAAAATTATACCTACTCCGCTACTTCTAGAATGAATAATACTTATTTAAAACCAGGAAATGACAAAATTGAAAACATGATAAAATCAATTGAAAATGGATTATATGCAACACACATGGGTGGTGGTAGTGTTTCGCCTAATACTGGAGAATTTAACTTTACTGTTAATTTTGGGTATGTCATAAAAAATGGTAAAATAAACAGACCTATAAAAGATGTAACATTAATAGGCAATACAAAAGATGTTTTATTAAATGTAGAAATGGTTAGTGATAACTTGGAATATGGCCCTGGAGTTTGTGGTGCCTACAGTGGTAATTGTTATAATACATGCGGTCAACCCACTATTAAAGTATCAGAAATATTAGTTGGAGGAAACAAAGATGAATAAAAAAATATTAATCGAAAAAGATATTGAAATTTTAACTAAAACAAACAATATTAGAACAATCAGAGTATTTAATGATCAATTGATTCAAAATGATATAAACAATAATACAAATTATACTTTAAAAGCTAAAATTGATAATAAATATATTTTTTTATCAACAGAAAGTTTAGAAAATCCAAATAAGCTTATTGATACTTTAAAATCGAATGCTAGTTTACTTGAAAACACAGATGAATCAAGCTTTGGAGAAGAAGAAATCGTAGATGATAAAAAAATTAATAAAAAATATGATTTAAATAATATAATACCATTCTTCAAAGAACTAGCATCATTTAAAAATGAATATGATAATTTATATACTATAGAATGTACAGCTGAAGAAGTATCCTCAAATATAGAAATAGAAAATAAAAATATTCATTCAAAAGATAATAATCATTTTTATACAATATTAATAGAATTTATAGTTAAAAACAAAGAACTATCAGTAGATGAAAGAATTATTATTATAGATAAAAATATAAATGAAGAAAAAATAAAGAACAAAGTAAGAAAAGGCATAGAGGAAACCGTAAAAAGGTTAGACTATAAATCAGCCATAACAAATAATTATAAAGTACTACTAACAAACTCTGTTGTAAGTGATATCTTAGGTTCTTTTACAGAAATGTTTAGTGCTAAAAATACTAGAGATAACATATCTCCATTAAGTGGAAAATTTAATAAAACAGTGTTTAATGACAAAATAACGATAATTGAAGACCCAACAAATATAAACTTCCCTACCAAAAGATTATTTGACTCAGAAGGTACCAAAACATATAAAAAAGAAATAATAAAAAATGGAAAATTTATTACAAAATTATATGATAATCAATCAGCTAAACTTGAAAATGTTAAATCAACCGGAAATAGCTTTGGAATAAAAAATTTATACATTAATCCAGGAAATAAATCAAGGGATGAACTAGAATATATTATTGATGAAGGGTTTATTATCACTAATGTAGAAGGTATGCATTCAGGAATAATACCAAAAACAGGTACAATATCAGTGCAAGCTAGAGGCATATATATAAAAGATGGAAAAAAAGAATACATTGAACAATTAATATTATCTACAAATATATTTGAAATGCTAAATAATATAATTGAAGTAGGAAATGATCTTGAATTTTATAATTTAAGTTTAGGAGCACCTTCCTTATTACTAAATGATATTATGATAATTGCAAGTTAAAGTTTACTTATGTAAACTTTTTTAATACAAAAAAAAGCGATTAAATAATCACTTAACTTAATAAACTACTTTTTCTATTTTTATATTCTTCCTCAAGGTATTCTCTAGAAATTGTAAGTTTATATAATGTATTATTATCAATAATAATGAAATAACTTTTTTCTCCAGGAATAACTTCATAATATATTATAGGACTATTAGTTGAATCATGAGCATCTATAAGTTCTTCAATAGACATAACTCTTATTTTATTTTCGAAAGAAGATTCATTTAAATCTGGTTGTTTACTAGATACAATTAATCTGTCGTACTCTCTTAAATATTTTTTAATAGTAGACTCATATATATCTTTGTTATAAAATATTTTATGTGAATATAAAATTAAAATAATAACATGAATAAATGCAAATATTGCACAAGTTACTCCTAAATAATATAAAACATTATCACGAACTCCAGTATAATCAGTAACATAAGATGAATTATCAACTGATTCTCCTTCTAAAGAAAAATCAAGTAATTTTTCAGATAAAGGTATTTTTATACTTAAATCATTATCAATTTTCAAAGAATTAGAAACATTACTATATTTTGAATCGCTAACAACATTCATAGATACTACTAAATCTGAAGTAATTTGAAGACCGTGTTTATTTTTAAGTATATTTGCTTGTTCATTATAATAATTATAATCAACTTCGATTTCTTCACTAATATTATAACCTTCATCTTCAATATTCATAATATCAGATTTTACAAGAACTTCTTTATTTTCCTTAATTACACCACTTTCATTATTAGCATTATATACAATAAGTTCAGAAACTATTTCATATGAATATTCAGTATTAAGTTTTTCAAATGCAAATAATGAATAATTAAAATTTAATGTAATATGATCTATTAAATTTGATACATAAGTCATATTAGTAGGCTGATATCCCTCAGTAAAACCTTCAGCAGCACTATAGTAAACTTTATAATTTAAATTCCCTTTTTCATGATACGAAAAAATATCAAAATCATCTTCATTCTCAGTCGAAAAATTAAATAAAACTATACTAATAATAGTTAAAATTATAGCAAAAAATGCATATATAAACAATTTTGCACTTTTTTTAAGTCTGTATTTCTTTTTAGGTAACATAAATTCTTTTTCATTACCAGAATATCTAATAATATTACTCATATTCTACTCCTTTTAATTAATTTGTTCATTTAACCAAACTGTTGGATAACCTATATAAGCTATTTTACCAACAACTTTTCCAATAATAGTCTGTTCCTCTACAATCCAATTATCTATATCATTATTATTATCGCCCTTAGTAATATAAGAATATGTATTATTAGATTCTCTAATTTCTTCTATCCTATGAACAACAACAACGTTTTCTCTTTCAAACACTAAAACGTCTCCTACTTTTAGTATATCCAAATTTTCACTTTTTATTTTTTCTACTATAACCATATCACCTTTTTTAATACTAGGTTCCATTGAACCTGATCCTATACTAAGTGAAAAATATGTAAATAAATTACTAGTTAAACTAATAATTACTATTGTTATAATAATTAATATCATTGATAGTAACTTAGATATCAAATGTTTATCTAAAGAACTATCTTTTTCATTGTTTTTCATTTTTTGCTTTTTAATAATATCTCTATATACAAACCAAAATATTAAAAAAGGTAATATAAATGCAAATATTGCATCCAAATATTCATTAAAATTCGGGAATATTGGCATTACAAACTGCGGTAACTCCATAAGTACTCTATAAAAAATTGCTGGTAAAAACCCAAATTTTGTCACTGTATAAGTTAAAAATATATTTTTACTAATTGAAGGCAATATTCCAAGAGCAGTTATTGTAAGCCACATTTCACTACCTAAATAATTAAATAATGATGTTAGTATCACAATATCAATTAATGTAAATACAACGGTTGTATAAAGAAGCAAATATTTATTATCTCCACATTTTTTTGCAATTGAATATCTAGTTACTTCCATAATAATTATAACTATTAATATAGGAGAAACATTTTCTATAATTGTTAAAAATGACAAATCATAAATTGTTCTAACGAATCCAATAAATATACCTACTATATATGTAAGTATATGATATACCATAACATATATAAATACATTCATTAATGCATCCTTTTTAAACCTACTTCTGTCTTTTTCATAACCTAAAACAAATTTTATTATTATTAAAAAGAAAAAAAGAAAAAGGCTAATAATATATACATTAGTTATATCAAATATTAACAAATTAAGAATTGATATAACACATATAATGCTCAATATCACCAATATTTTCAAGTAACTAAGTTTTATATTAATCACCCACTTTCTAATTTTTACTATCTATCATGCGTATAAGTTAAAGTAATATCTAGTCCAGTAACAGAAACACTATTAGTCGGTAATGTAGTTGAATCAGCTGGATCATAAGTAAGTGTTAAATTAACAGATTCGCTTGCTCCAACAGGTAACAAATCATTTACTGCTACTGAATTACCACTAGTTTCATATGTTAATGTGTATGTTAAATCAGCACAAACATTAGTAGCGTCTATATGATTAGTATCCCCACTTACAGCACAAGAAAGTGCTGCAGAATCAAGACCAGCCATAATCATAGCAGTCAATTTAGCATCCATAGTTCCTTGATTTTCAATTTCAAAATTATAAGTTACTGAATCACCAGGATTTTGTAAAGTAATAGCAATATCACTCATTTGAGTAGTATCAGGTGTAAACGTAGGATTTGAAGCTGTAGCTGTCCCTACAATAGTTGTAGCACCTAAATTACTAAACACTGGTTTAAACTCAGCCGGCGTTACAGTAGCTGTTGTATTACTAATTGTTAATGCCTGCGAAAATGCTGCAAAACCAATTGATAACCCTCCTACTGCAATAACTATAGCAACAATTGCTAAAATTTTCATATTTCTTTCTGATCTCATTTTATATTTCTCCTCTCTTTATATATATAAAATCACTTTTGTGATTATATACCCTATTTATCTTGTACATATGTTATTAAATAACTTAAATTACTAATTCTTACTTCACTTAATGGTAATAAGCTATCATTATATGCAAAAGTCAATCTTAATCTTTTTGTTTCTCCAGCAGCTAAAGTATCATTAATACTTACTGGTGTATAAGTACCACCTACTTCGACATATTCTAAAGAATAAGTTATAGCATTACATACATTAGCAATATCAGCAGCAGTATCTGCAGGATCAACACCAGGAGTTTCCACAGGAACAGTACATATTGGCCCTGGATTACTTATATTCGATATTACAGCATCTAAATCACCTTCATTAACAACATCAAAGTAATACGTCACGGACCCAGTAATATCATTAAACTTAACATCCAAATTTGTAATTGAAGTTGTTTCAGGTGATAATTGTGGTGCGGTATTTATAACTAAATCACCAACTATAGTAGCATCACTTAAATCATTAAAGTGAATATCCCAATTTGCTTTTCTAACAGCACCTGAACTTGATATTTCTAGAATTGTACTTAAGCTAGCATAGGATATACTAACACCAAAAATTGTAATTAATATTGCAATAACTGCAAGCGATTTAAACTTCATATCTTACTCCTACTATATAAAGTATATCATAAGTATTTTTTTTTGAAAAGCATTTTTTTAACTATTCTTTTTTATTTTAATTAATTTTATATTTTATATACATCAAAATAAAAAAAACTTTAAGTAATTTATTGTATTTAAAGCTTTTTTAAAAAAAATATCAATAATATTCTCTTGCTAGTAAATTAAACACCACTATTAATTGTTTATCACTACCGCTACATGTCACTAATATAAGTGGGTATTTATCAGTTACATTCATATACCCTGTTTTATCAATTTCAAAATAATCACTTACTTGATATATATATTTTGTTCCATTTAAATATATATAAGCCTCATCATAAATATCCAATTTTGATAATTTATTAAAATATGCATTCATACTACTACCAGAATGGCTAGACAATATAACAACCCCATTGTCTGAAAATTCTGGTAATATAGATTCCTTATGAAATTCAATTCCATGATCAATTAATATATTTTCATTCACAGATTTTTGCAAATTAATTTTAGGAATTTCTAAAACAAACAAATTACTATTACTTTCACGTACACTAGATAATGTATTACTAGTACTTTTAATGTAATTTATAGCAACATCTTTTTCATAAAATATATTTTTATGATACGATAAATATTTTACAGTAAGAAAAATAGATGCTAACAAAAATATGATAAAACTAATTACAAAAATAATTTTAAAACAATTCTCTTTTTCCATAATATAATCCAATCATTGAAAATATAATAAATGAAATTGATATTGTAACTGAATAATCATTTAACAATGTATTAGGTATTTCAACTATTTTTTCATTTGTTATACCAAAACTAACATCTTTATTATAACTATTAATATTAAATATATATTTATCAGTACTCAATATATATTTATCTAAAGTACTTATTTCTCTAACATAATAATCGCCTACTGGTAAACCAAGAAATGTAAAAATACCATCTTGATTTGTTTCATTTTCATAAATTAACTCATCAAACGAATTGTATATTCCAAATTTTACTCCAGCTAGTGGAATAGACGTAAGTAAATCAGTTTTAGTTATAGTCAATGTTCCTTTAATTAATTCATTCTTAAAATCATACTCAATTAATTGATTTTCATCACTTATAGAAAAATAATACTTTGTAGAATCAATTATATATCCAGGCAACGTCTTAGTTTCAACTATATAGTACTTACCATAGAGTAAATCACTAATTACGATTAAACCATCACTAGCAGTTATATATTTATTAAGTAGTTGATCTTTAAAAATAACTATATTTCCTTCGCTATCATATATGTTTTCATCAGAATATAATGAAAATTCTACCCCTTCTAATTCAATATTACTTAATAAAAGTTCATTATTTACAAAATTAATACTTTCACCCTTTTTATTTATTAATACATCTCCTACTAATAACTCATTATGCAATTCAATGCTAATATTTTCATTATCAACACTAAAAACAAAATAATGCTTATCTTCATCTAGTATATATCCAGGTAATGTCTTAGTTTCAACAATATAGTATTTACCATAAAACAAATTATTCATTTCAATTAAGCCTTCATGTGAAGTATTGGTTACTTTAATAATTTCATCTTTTGCATACACTAAATTGCCAGCAAAATCATAAATATTTTCTGCTGCATACAAAGTAAATTCTATACCTTCTAAATTAGCTTTTTCAATAACTAACTCACCATCAATAATATTCTTAACATCACCAGTTTTAAGTAATTTAAAATTTGTCGAATAAGTTTTTACATTAAAGCTAGCACCAGTACTAAGAACATTTCCTCTTGCTATCATTTTCTGACTATCAGCATTATAATAAAACAATACTTTTTCTGTAATTAAATTTTTATCAACAAGACGAATTCCACTATTACCAGCAGAACTACTATTAAGTATTAAATTATTCCCCTCTATCTTTGCATCGATATTACCAGTTATTTCAAGATTAAAATTATTTAAAACATTGTTAGTGTCAGTTAAAATCAATTCTGAATTAGAAGGCATATTAATACCCGAAGTTATAATTGATGGAAAGACACCATGATTTGCCACAAGAGCTTCTATCTGAGCTAGTTCATAACTTAAATCTATTTTTTCGCCAGCTCCATTTGGACCAGTATAAAATTCGACTTCATATGTACCTAATACAGACCATATAAGTTTTTGGGTAGCAGCACGATATCTAGCACCATCATGATCCCTATATCCATCTCCATAAAATGCATAAAGTTCCATTTTATTAGTTACACCTATACCTAAATTACTGACGCTATAATCCTCTGATCCATAATAAGAATTTGTTTTTATAAATACACCAGGCTCAATACAGTAAGATATTTTTCCACCTATATCATATTCTTTATACTGATAAGCAAATGAATCACTTTTACCAGTAGCAACATAATACATATTATCAATTGGTGTGCTAACTAAAGTATCAACTACCTCTTCTGCTAAAACAACATTAAAAAAACTACATAAAATTACTGCAAATAATATTTTTTTCATTTTTCCCCCTAAAAAAACAAAAAGAAGCAGTCCCCCTGTAAACTACTTCTAAACTTGCACTTTTTCAAGCACAAAAACTATTTTAATCATTTTATAATATTTGTCAACAAAAACAGTTCGACAATATCTACTATTATTTTTATACATAAATTACAATATAGTATAATATATTTTACTACTAATGGAGACTAATATGGAAAAAATATATTATATTGACTATGATGAAGTTATATTAAATACTCAAGAAACAATGTTTAAAATCTGGAATAAAATACCATTTAATAATAAAATTCCAGAATTTATAAAAAGAATATATATAAAAAGAACTAATTGGTATAAATTATTAAATAAGTCTAGATTTATAAATAACTCAAACAATATATTAAAACAGTTAAACCCAAAAAAATTTAAAATTTTAACAAAAGTAAACGATATCAAAAATGAAGGAATCGCTAAAATAAATTTTTTAAAAGATCATGATATAAAATTAGATGTTATTCTAGTACCTTATGAATTAGAAAAAGGATTTGTTATAAATCCTAAAAATTCTGTTTTAATTGATGATACAGTAAAAAATTTAGACTACTGGAAATCTCTAGGTGGACAAGTTATTTTTTTTAATAAAGATAATAAAAATTCAGATTTATCTAATACAAAAAATAATTATTATAAAAAAATAAATTCATTAGAATTTCTTCTTAAAATCAAATAAAAAGATATGGTATATCACATTCACTAACATTTACTTCAACTTGCAAATTAAGAATATCTTTTAAATAGTGCATAGCAAGCTTTTCAATTTCATAATGACTTACATCTAATAAAGAAATTTTAGCATCTATAAAGTGATTATGTTTAAATTCAGAAGAAATAAATAAGTCAACTTTATTCAAATATTTTAAATAACTACTTCCTGAACCACTACAAATTGCTACACGTTTAATAATGTTTGTATTATTACTTATTTTCACACAAGATAAACCAAAAATTTTTTTAACGTTTTCAGAAAACTTTAAAGCTTCAATTTGTTCAGCAACTTCACCTATTATTCCCAATTCATCTTCATTAATAAATTCTATGTTATTAAGACCTAATTTTTTTGCTAACATATAATTAATACCATTATAACCTTTATCAAAATTTGTATGAGCACTAATTACATTAATATTATTCTTAATGCATTTATAAACTAAAGAATCACTTAAAACATTATTTAAACCAGCAAAAATTATAGGATGATGAGTAACAATTAAATTATATTTATTAGAAATTGCACTTTCAATAACATTATCTGTTACATCAAGAGCTAAAAGCACACCTGTTAATTCATCATTTATATTTCCCACTAAAATTCCACTATTATCCCACTCACATTGAGTGTTAAATGGAAAAACATCATCAATCAAATTATAAATATCAATTATCTTCATAAAAACCTCTTTTATACGTATTTTACTATAAAATAACTCTTTTTTCATCAAATATCGCTATTATTAGCGATTTAATTTGCTATTGTGACAAATATGTAGTATAATTAGCGCTGTTGAAAAGGAGAAAAAATGGAAAATAATTTTAAAAGTCTGGGACTTTCTGAAGAAACTTTGCGCTCAATAGAAGCACTTGGAATTACAGAACCTAGCGAAATTCAAAGAGAAATAATACCTTTGATTTTAAGTGGTAATGATGTTATTGGCCAAGCTCAAACAGGAACTGGAAAGACTTTAGCGTTTGCATCTAGTGTTTTATCAAAAATAGATGTGAATAAAACTTATATTCAATCTTTAATATTAACTCCGACTAGAGAACTTGCCTTACAGGTTTGTAACGAATTTAAAAAATTAAACAAATCTAAAGAATTTAATATGGTTGCTGTTTACGGTGGTGACCCAATAAATAGACAAATACATGAACTTAAAAATGGAGCTGACGTAGTTGTTGGTACTCCAGGAAGAGTTATGGATTTGATCGAAAGAAAAAAATTAAAACTTAATAAACTAAGTATATTTGTTTTAGATGAAGCAGATGAAATGCTAAACATGGGATTTGAAGAAGATATTAAAAGTATCATTGGTTCTATAACAAATGAAAAACAAACGTTGATGTTTTCTGCTACAATGCCAAAAGCAATAAAAAAATTAGCTGAAAACTATATGTCAGAGGATTACAAACATATTGAAATCAAAAGTGAAACTAAAACAAGCGATAACATTGATCAATGTTATACACTAGTAAGTGAAAAACATAGATTTGATATTTTATGTAGAATTTTAGATTTTAAAAACCATAGTAAGACAATAATATTTTGTCATACTAAAAAAGAATGTGATGAACTTGCTGAAAAACTTGAATCAAACAAATATAAACCGCTTCTTATGCATGGTGATATAGGTCAAAAAATGAGAATACATACTTTAGAAAAATTTAAAAAAGGTACTCACCCTATACTTATAGCAACTGACATAGCTGCACGTGGTATTCATATTGACAATATTGATTTAGTAATAAACTATAAAGTACCAAAAGATGTTGAAATATATGTTCATAGAATTGGAAGAACAGGCAGAGCTAACAATAAAGGTACATCAATTACATTTATTACAAACAAAGATACAAGAAAACTTAGAGATATTGAAAAACATACTAAAGCAAAAGTAAATGAATTTAAAGTTCCTACACCTAAAGATATATTAGATAATAAATATCAAATAGTTTTAGAAAAAGCAAAATCAGTTACTGCACCAGATGAAGCTTATGAATATTTAAGAGATTTAAATAAAACTGATTTACTTAATACTGCTGCTGCTTTATTAAAATACAATGTTGATAAAAGTTTAAAATCTGATGTAACTAAAAATTTAACAATTGAAAAATCAGAAAGAGCTCCTAGAAATATTGATAAAAATAAAACTAGAGTATTCTTAACAATTGGTAAAAAAGACAGATTAAAAAGTGGATCATTACTTGATTTCATCAAAGAAGAAACAAAAATGAAAAAAGATTTCTTTACTAATATTGAAGTTTTAGAAAAATTTACCTTTGTTGATGTTGATTCTAAAGAAGTAAATGAATTTATGAAAAGAATCAAAGGAAAAAGTTTTAATGGTAGAGCCGTTAGAGCAGAAATATCAAATAAAAGTAAAAAAAGATAAAAATCCTTAGGGTTTTTTTTGTTAAAATACAATTTAAACTTTTCAAAACGAAAAATTATATGTTATAATTATATTAGGAGAGTAGTATGAACATTTTAGACATAACAATTATAGCATTCATAATAATGGAATTATCAAATGTTATAATATTATATTTTTTTCCATCATTTAAATATGGAAATGGTGTAGCAATATTTAATAATTTAACACCACTTGTAAAAGATAAAAACTTAGAATTATTTGGAAGATATATGATAAACTGGGTTGCAGGAACTAAACTTATATTTATAGTTTTACTTATTGTAATATTAACCGCTGGTAATGAAACTCTAAAAATATATTCACTTATTGTAATGATTTTATCAATAGGAACATATTTTGTAGGTCTACACCCTATTTTAAAAAAATTAGATGAAAATGGAATGTTAAATCCAAAAGGATATTCTAAAACATTATTTTTAATGATTTTATCAATTATCACAATATTTATATTTGCACTCGCAGCATATTTAATAATATAAAAATAGACTTCAAAAGTCTATTTTTTTATTTTAAAGTATATTTTTAAATATAGTAGTTTTAGTACGACTCATTTCTTTAAGTGTACTCATAACTCCTTCATTTCCTATTCCAGAGTGTTTCCACCCTCCAAAAGGCATTTCAAATGACCTAAAGAATGATGCACCATTAATTATAACAGCACCACATTCTAGTTCATTAGAAACTTTCATACAAGTTTTTATATCTCTAGATATTATATTTCCACATAAACCGAATGAAGAACTATTAGCTATTTTAATAGCCTCTTCTATATTGGTATATTCTATAATAGATACTACTGGCCCAAAAATTTCTAAATCTTTTGCAACCGGCATATCTTTAGTTACATTATCTATTATAGTAGGTTCATAAAAAGCTTTATTTCTTTTTCCACCATAGACAATTCTGGCACCTAACTCAACCATATCAGTAACTTGTTTTTCTATATTTATAGCAGCATTTTCATTAATTAAACAACCAAGTTCAGTATTCATATCCATAGGATCACCCAATTTGATTTGTTTAATTCTTTCAACTAACTTACGAGTATACTCTTCTTTTAAATCACTATGAATTAAAAACCTTTTACTAGCACAACAAACTTGACCAGTATTATAAAATCTTCCCCATATAGTTTCATTTACTGCTAAATCTATATCACCATCATTATGTAATATAAATGCATCATTACCACCGAGTTCTAATGTAACATGAGTTAAATTACTACTACAAGTTTTCATAGTTTCAATTCCTGCATAAGTAGACCCAGTTAAACTAACTAAATCAACTCCAGGATTTTTTGCAAGAGCTTGAGCAGCAAGTGCACCAGTTCCATTAATAACATTAATTGCTCCTTCAACTACACCTGCTTCAATTAAAATTTCAGCATACTTGCATAAAGTAAGCGGATTATGAGAAGATGGTTTTAAAATTACTGAATTACCCATAATTAACGCACTTGGAACTTTTTGTGTAAATAAATCACTTGGAAAATTAAATGGTATAATAGCTACCACAACTCCATGAGGATATTGCATAGTATATTGAATATTTTTTTCATTACCTTTTTCCTGACCACAAGGAATTAAAGCTCCGTATTCATGCTTGGCTTTTTCAATAAACGCCCTAAGTCCAATATTTACATTAGCAATTTCTCCAACCGCTTCTTTAATTGGTTTACCAGTTTCCATACATAAAAGTTTTGCCAGTTCATCTTTGTTTTTAAGAACTAAATCATTAAATTTATATAAAATATCAGCTCGTTCATGAAGCGGTATTTTACTCCATTTTTTATAACCTTTTCTTGCTTCTATAACCGCATTATCACAATCTTCTACGGTACTTTCTGGAACAGAATCTATAAATTCTTCAGTAGCAGGATTATATACATTAATGATATTTCCATCACTAGCATCAACCCACTTGCTTCCTATTAAATTTTTAGCCATCTTATTCCTCAAATCCAGTATATGATAAAGATAATCCACCTACAGTATTAGAACTATGTTCATTACTACCATATTCTCCAAAAGTAAATGCCATTAAAAATTCTTTATCTCCAGTTGCCTTTTTAATTTCAGGATAAATTCTATCTTCTATTTCAGCAATTGATAAACCAAGTCTTCTACCACCACAGTGAATTAAAAAATAACTTTTAGCATTATCATTCATTAATGCATTTAATTCTTTCACTGTCTTTTCATTTGCTTTTAATATTCCTTCAGGAGTATTCTTAAGTAATATAACTGCAGTATTAACAGCTAAATCAGCACCAATATTCATAGAATAATCAGGATTAGCATACATAGGATGTCTAACGGCTACTATATTACCAATAGGGTCTTTTACTCCAAGTGGTTCGCAAATAGTTTCTACAAGTATTCCACCTTCTTTTAGTTTATCCAAATCTTTTCCAGTCCACTCTGCATATTTTTTAACTGCCGGTTCACCATTTATTTCAACTAAAGTTCTCTTTCCTTCAAGTTTAGTAATAATTCCCACATGTTCTGTTTCAGTATATGCTCCAGCATAAATATTTTTCATTTTAGTTTCAGTATAGAAAACTGCAATAGCACAACCATTTGTAAATACTTTATCATTACAAATTACACTCCACTTACCTTCAACAGTATTATCTGCAGCAGATCCGCCAAATACAGGAATATCTCCTAAAACATCTTGAATACCTTTTAAATATTCTTCTTCTTCACCTGGATTAGCAGTCATAAAAAAGTAATCTGGTTCTTTATCTTTACCCTTAACAGAATTCATAACTTCTGTAGCAATTTTAACACCAATCTCCCTTGGCGATTCATTAGTTTTTTCGCTACCCGCTACAACTACTTCAGCATTTCCACCAAAACTCATCATACCAGCATAACCATCTGCGGAATTTAAATAACCATCATGAGTACAAATTGCTGCACTAGACGTACATCCTAAAAAAGGAATATCTCCAGCCACACTTTTGATACCATTAATTATTTCGATTTGATCATAAACCACAGAAGTAAATAGTATTCCTGCACTCATATCTTTTAAATTTGCACTTTTTGCAGTTTCTACTCCAGCATCAAATGCATTTACATTTTGACTATAACCAACTTTTGTTTTCATATTTATTACCTCCTAATATGCTTTTTTATAAAGTTCTTTTATATCATTAACATTAACATTTCTTGGATTCCCACCTGTACAAGGGTCTTTTAATGCTTCACTACTTAAAAAATCAAAATCTTCCTCTTTAGCATTAATTTCGCTTAATTTTTCAGGAATACCAAGTTTCTTAGATAAATCTTTAATGGCATTAACAACTGTTTCTACAACTAAATTTTCATCTATATTCATATCAAGTCCAAAAGATATACCAATACTTTTAAATCTTTCTTCATTACCTAAACCATTAAATTCCATAACATATGGAAGCAACAAAGCATTTGCAACTCCGTGCGGAGTATCATATAATGCACCAAGTGGATGAGCCATTGAATGAACTATTCCAAGACCTACATTACTAAATCCCATCCCAGCCATATATTGAGCAATACCCATTTTATCCATTGCTTTTTCATCACCATTACAAGCTTCTTCAATATTTTCATATATTAGCTTCATAGCCTCTAAATGAAACATATCACTAAACTCATTGCTACTTTTTGTAATGTAACCTTCAAGTGCATGTGTAAGTGCATCCATACCAGTAGCTGCTGCAACACTTTTAGGCATCTTAAGTAAAAAATCTGTATCTACTATAGATAGTATTGGTAGATCATTACTATCTACACAAACCATTTTCGTTTTACGATTTTCATCAGTAATAACATAATTTATAGTTACTTCAGCTGCTGTTCCAGCAGTTGTTGGAAGCGCTATAAGTGGAAGCCCACGATTTTCAGTATTAACCACACCTTCTAAAGAAGTAATATTTCTATACTCTTCATTTGTCCTTGTAATTGAAATACATTTAGCACAATCAATTACAGAGCCACCGCCTACAGCAATTATGTAATCAGCGTTACAATTTATACAAAGACCTAAACCATCTAAAACATTTTTAATTGTAGGATTCGGTTTAACATTAGTATAAATTTCATAACTCATATTCCATTCATCAAGTAAATCAGTAACCATATTAGTAATACCAACTTCTTTTAGAGTTTCATCACTAACGACAAGCGCTTTATTAAATTTTCTTTTCTCTATCTCAGCTTTAAGTTCTAATCTAGATTTACTACCAAAATAAGAAACTTCATTTAAAATTATTCTTTTACTCATTTTATTCCTCCTATTTTAATAATACAACCTATTATAAAAGTTTTCAATGTTTTTCAACTCTTTTCACAAAATTTTCAAATAAAAAAAGTCTTAATAAAGACAATTATTCATTTTACTAACTGACCATCATAATCATTAATTCCACCTAAATCAAAAACATTGACATAACCAAGAGAAATAAGAATTTCAGCAGCTTCTAAACTTCTAACTCCACTCTTACAATATATAAATATATTTTCTTTTTTATCTTTTACGAAATCAACAACTTCATCAATATCTTGAACAGGAATATTAATGCTATCTAATATATGACCCGTTTCATACTCCAAATTAGTTCTAACATCAATTACAATACCTTCTAATGAAGAAGAGTACAGCTCAGAAAATGTTATTTTTTTTACACTTACATTATTGTCACTATTATCATATTTAATTAAAGAAAATAAACATATTGAAGACAATACAATACAACAAATAATTATACATTTTTTCATAAGTATCTCCTTAAGTAATTATAATATAATATTTAATATTATTTTTTTAATTTTTTACCATATATTATGATTTCACCTATTATAACTATAATTATAAAAGTAACTATAACTGGCCATTGATATTCAAACATACTAAGATTCAATTCTGGAATTAGTAAACAAAATATTCCAAATGCAAGTACAACTGTAGGAATAATTGTTATAAACAAAATAAACAATTTATTACCAGGTATTTTATATGTTCTTTTTGTATTATCATACTTTCTTAATTTATAAAAAGTATAAAAAAGTGGTAAATAACTACATAAATATACAATAACAGATGTTCCGAAAACAATCATAAATAAATTATTACCTAATCCAGGAGATAAATTAACAAATAAACATAAAACACAACCTATTAATGCATTAAGCCAAGATAACTTATCAGGCACGTTATCTTCGTTAATACTCGTAAAAGTACTAGGAGCTTTAATATCTTCTGCAGCTTTCCTAACAACAGAATTTACCCCAAAAGCCCAAGAAATTATTATAGCTATTAAAATATACATAAACATAACAGTAACAAAGGAAGTAATTATTGTAGAAAAAGCAGTACTAAAGCCTAATGAACTAAGTAAAACAGCAAAGCTGTTAATTAATCCAGTTGATGAATTAATTTCTTCACTAGGAAGAGCTATTTTCATACTAATAATTGGTAATAAGTAAAAAACAATTATTATAAAACAACTATATAGTATTGTTTTAACTATCGTATTTTTTTTATCTTTCATATCATTTGAATGAGTAGTAACTATTTCTACTCCCGTGAAATTGAATAATAATAAAGCTATGATTGTTAATGATGAATATTCAAAAGTAGGTTTAAAAGTTTCCAAAGCGAAACTAGTAGCAGAACCATGATTTATAAATACTACAAAACCAAGTATTATTAAACTAGTTAATATAATAAGTTTAAATATTGCACCTACATCTATCATATCATCAAGCTTATTTACTCTTTTCGTACCAAAATAACATGTAACAATCATAAATATAAATTGTATAATTATAGATAAAATAACACCTAACTCAATATTAAAAAGCATTTCAGCTAAATCTGAAAATAGTATTGCAAAAGAAAGCATCCAAATTGGATAATTAATCCAATAATACCAAGCAACTCTTAGTCCCATTTTTTCACCCAATGCTTTTTTTGTCCAGTGATAAATTCCATATTCACTAGGAAAAGTACTTCCAAGTTCTGCATTCACTAAAGAATATGGAATAAAAAATAAAACTAATATTACAAGCCAATAAAAAAATTGAGAATTTCCACTAGCAGCTGTTGGCGTTATAGCTTCCATACTTATTACTATACATACTACTGATAATATTGTATCAACTATAGTTAATTTATTTTTTGACTTCATGTCACACACCCTATCATAAGAAAGTATAACATACAAAAAATAAAAAGTACACTCAATTTTTTTAGTATCACTATTTAAAATTTATGTTATAATTAATTTGTTTGAGGTGAGATTATGCAAAATTTAATTAACGATAAAAATATAATAAAGATGTATAAATATGTAGAAGATTATGAAAATAAAGATCCAAAGGCTATGGGATATCATGATTATACACATATTGTAAATGTTACAAATACAATGACATCAATTATGAAACAACTTAATATTTCAAAAGAAGAAATAGATGACTTTACTGTTGCAGCAATACTCCATGATATAGGAGCCTATTGTGGTAAAAAAGATCATCACATAAGAAGCTATCATATGGCAAAAAAATATATAGAAGATAACAACATTATACTAAATGATAAAAATAGAGTTTTAAATGCAATTTACAATCATAGCTTTGGTTTTAATCAAGAAGATCTGTTATCTGTCATTTTAATATTTGCTGACAAAATGGATATGACTAAAACAAGAGTAGCACCAGCTGGTAAATTAAATGAAGGTATGAATCAATTTTCTTTTGTTGAAAATATTAATATTAATATTACAAGTAATGAACTTCAAGTACATTTTATAGTAAATGAACTATGTGATAAACAAAAAATGGAAGAATATTATTTTATAGATAAAATGCTTCATTCGGTTAATGAATTAGCAAAAAGATTAAATTTACAACCTAAAATATTATATAATGAAAACCCTTGGCTAGAAAACAAAAAAATTAATATACTGAGTATATAGAATAGGATAAAAATGACAACTAAAAATATTTATAACAATTGCATTACTAACTTAGCTTGCACTATTTTAAAGGAATTTAATCTAGAGCACAATCACAATACAATAAACGAATTAGATATTATACTTAAAAAACACAATTTTAAAAATATTATAATTTTACTTTGCGATGGAATGGGAAGCAACATATTAAATAATATACTAAATGAAGATGATTTTCTCAGAAAATATAAATTAAAAGATTATTATAGTGTTCATCCATCAACTACAACCGCAGCAACAACTTCAATTATAAGCGGTTTAAACCCAGTAGAACACGGATGGCTAGGATGGAATATTTTTGTTGAGCCAGAAAACAAAATAGTAACAATGTATACAAATACATTAAAAGATACTGAAAATCAAGCAGCAACATATAAAATAACAGACAAATATTTTCCATATCAACCAATTACAGAAAAAATTAATAACAAAAAAAATTGCTATGCTAATAGTATACTACCATTTAAAAAGGATGCATATAAAGATTTTGATGATATGTTAAATAAAATAAATAATGAATTAAATACTGCAGATAAAAATTACATATATGCATATTATACTAATCCAGATAGCCTTCTACATGAATTTGGCGTAGGCAGTCAAGAATCTGTAGATGAAATAAATAAAATAAATAAAAAAATCGAAAACTTTTCGAAAAAATTAAAAAACACATTGTTAATTGTTACAGCTGACCATGGGCATAAAAACTGTACACAAATTAATTTAAGTAACTACCCTAATATAACAAATAAATTGAACCGCGAAACTTCTATCGAAGGAAGATTTTGTTCTTTCTCAGTGTTAAAAAATGAAAAAAAATCATTTGAAAGAGAATTTATGAAAACATTTGGAAAAAATTTTTGCTTAAAAACAAAAGAAGAAATAATAGATGAAAAAATATTTGGAGATGGTAATATGCACCCTTTATTTAATTCAGCTATACAAGATTACGTAGCAATAGCTACCGGAAATATCTTTTTAGTAGATAAAGAAAAAGACCATTTACATAAATCAGTTCACGCTGGAATCAGTGATGATGAAATGATAATACCTTTAATAACATTTATATCATAAAAAAACACCAAAGTGTTTTTTTTAATTTGTTTTAATTTCTATAGCTCTAATTATTATATTTTTTGTTAATTTAGACTTAGATTTATTTTTACTATAATTTTTTTCACTTATAATTATTTTTACTGAAGTAATATATAAACAAA
>CAYJEI010000008.1:0-26705 GCA_964369155.1 uncultured Muribaculaceae bacterium
AAAGAAGTCATTTTGAATAAAGAGTTACATTTTTTAATGAAAGATAGTATTAGTAATATACTAAAAAAGCAGGAATTAATAGCAAAAATGTTAAATGAATTGAATTATAATATTAAAATTGATTTGTTTTTTGACAGATTTGTTATAGAAATGGGTGAAATTAATGGTTAATGTTTATGGAGTTAGTTTTAGTGAATCTAGTAAAATTTATTATTTCAAGTCACCATTAAAGTGTAGACAAAATGTAACTGTTATTGTTGAAACTGATAAAGGAGAACAATTTGCTAAAATAATAAATGAAGTCACTGATAAAAAGAAGTTAGAAAAATTTACAGAATTAAAAAATATTATTAGAATATCTACTAAAGATGATTATAAAAATTATATTAAAAATACTAAGGATGCGGAAAAAGCTTTGATTAAATGCAAAGAATTTGCTAGAGATCTAAATCTAAATATGAATTTTATTAGTGCTAGTTATAGTTTTAACAGATCTCAATTATTATTTAATTTTTATGCAGACGAAAGAGTTGATTTTAGGGATCTTGCAAAAAAACTAGCAATGTTATATAAAACTAGAATAGAGCTTAGACAAATTGGTGCTAGAGATAAAGCTAAAGAAGTTTCTGGCCTTGGAGTTTGTGGTGAAAAACTCTGTTGCTCTAGATTTTTAAATCAAATGGAATCTGTTTCTATAAATATGGCTAAAAATCAACATTTGGCTTTGAATCCATCAAAAATCAATGGTGCATGTAATAGGTTAATGTGTTGTCTTGCATATGAAGATGAAGTATATAGCGATTGTAGAAAGAAAATGCCTGCGATTGGCTCAACAGTTAATTATGGAAATAAAAAAGGAATAGTAAAATCTCTTAATATTGTAAAAAATTCGTATATGGTTGATATAAATGGAGAAAGAATAGAAGTAAAAGCAAATGAAGATAATAAAAAATGATATTTTTGATTATGAAAATAGACATATTTATCAAATAGAAAGTGGTTTTAAATTTTCACTTGATTCAATTTTGTTAGCTGAATTTGTTGACATTAAGTCAAGCGATAAAATGATAGTAGATTTTTGCACTGGAAATTGTGTTGTACCATTAATTTTAACTACAAAATATATCTTTCCTAAATATTATGCATTTGAAATAGATGAAGATATATTTAAATTAGCCAGAGAATCTATAATTTTGAATAAAGTTAATAATATAGAAGTTTTTAATGATGATATAAAAAATGTTAATAAATATTTTAAAAATAATAGTGTTAATATAATAACTTGTAATCCACCTTATTTTAAAGTATCTAAACATGTAAGTTGTAATAGATCTAAAGCTATTTCTAGACACGAGAATTTGATAAATTTAGAAGATATATTTAGAATATCTAGTAAAATATTAAGTAATAATGGTGTCTTTTATATGGTTCATAGAACTAACAGAATAGATGAGATAATTATTTTGGCTAATAAATATAAAATGAATGTTAAAGAAATTATGTTTATTAATACTAAGAAGAACAATTTATATACTATTTTAGTCAAGTGTGTTAAGAATTCTAAATATGGTGTTAATGTTTATCAAAAAAGCGTTAATAATTTAAAAACATATAAAAATATATTTAGGGAGGTAAAATGAAATTAATAGTAGGACTAGGAAATCCAGGAAAAAAATATGAACATACAAGACATAATATAGGATTTATGATTGTAGACAAGTATTTAGGAGATGTTAATTGGCAAAATAAGTTTAATGCTGATTATACAAAAACAAGAATATTTAATGAAGATGTAATATTTATTAAACCTCAGACTTATATGAATTTGTCTGGTGATTCAGTGATTAAATTTATTAAATATTTTGATATTGATATAGAAAATATTTTAGTAATTCAAGATGATTTGGATATGAATATAGGAAATTATAAATTGAAAAAAAATTCATCTTCAGGTGGTCATAATGGAATTAAATCTATCGAAAATTCAATAGGTTCTAAAGCTTTTGCCAGACTTAAAATTGGAATTTTAAATAATTTTAAACACGAAGTTGTAGATTTTGTACTTGGTAAATTATCTGAAGAAGATAAAAATATTATTTATAATATAAATTGTGAAAATATCATAAATATGTTTATAAAGGAAGGTTTCGATAACACTATTAATAGTTATAAAAATTAAATATGGAAATTTTAAATAAGTATTTTAAATATGAAAATGGTAGAAATGTAAGTGGCTTAACAAAAGAGTTGAGTGTTCTTTATATGCTTAATTATTTTAAAAATTTTGAAAAAGATATAATAGTTGTATCAAGTTCATTATTTGAAGCAACTAAATTGTTTAATATGTTCGAAAATTATACTGATAATGTCCTTTTATATCCAATGGATGATTTTTTAACCAGTGCAATTATTGCTGAGTCGCCGGATCTTAAATTTACTAGACTTGAAACTTTAAATAAATTAAAAAATAATAAAAATATCGTGGTAACTAATTTAATGGGTTATTTAAATTATTTACCAAAAGTTGGTGAGTCAAATGAGATTTCTTTAACTATTAATGAAGATATTAAACGAAGTGAGTTTATTGATTTACTAGAAAAGTTTGGATATAATAGAGAATCAATAGTGACTTCTACAGGAGAATATGCTGTTAGGGGTCTTGTTTTAGATGTATTTCCTATTCATGAAGATAAACCTTTTAGAATTGAATTTGATGGTGATGAGGTTGAATCTATTAAGTATTTTGATGAATCAACACAATTAACTTATAAAGATGTTAACAAAATAGTTATTAATCCAGTAAATGAAGTAAAATCTTTAGAGAATGATTCATTATTAGATTATATGAATGACAAAGTAGTTTTTTATATTGATAACAGTCAAATTTATGCATCATATAAAAAATTAGTAGAAGATATTTTTGAATACAATCAATCAGTATGTAATTATGATAAGAAAATGTTTGATTTAGAAAATATGAAACCTAATTTTTATATGAATATTAATTTTATAGATGCTAAAAAGAGTGATATAATTTATAATTCGAAATTAATTGAAAATTATAATGAGGATTTTGAGAAACTAAAACTAGATTTTTACACTTTATCTAATAAAGGTTATAATTTATTTTTCTGCCTTAGTAATGAAAAGCAAACCCAAAAAATTAGAGATATTTGTGTAGGTGCTAAATTTATTAAGCAAAAAATAAATTCTGGATTTATTTTTGAAGATATTGTTTTTATAGGTGAAGAGGATATTGCATTAGTTAAAAAAGGAATATCTAAGTATAAAAGCAGTTATAAATTTGGTAAAAAAATTAAGAGTTATGATCAGCTTGAAATTGGCGATTATGTAGTTCATATTTCTCATGGTATTGGAATATACAATGGTATTACTAAATTGAATAAAGGTGGTATAGAAAAGGATTTTTTGCAAATATTATACTCTGGTAAAGATAAAATATATGTTCCTGCCTCAAAAATTACCACAATTTATAAATACGGTGATAAAGATGGATCAGCACCTAAAATTAATAAATTAGGTGGAGATTCTTGGAAAAAAACTAAAAAATATATTGAAGCAAAAATTAAAGACATTTCTTTAGAATTAATGGATTTATATAAAAAAAGGTTGGAAATTAAAACTCCAAAATATAATGTTTTTGCTGAAGATAAAGTTTTTGATACTGGTTTTGATTATGAACTTACTTTAAACCAAGCTAATAGTGTAGATGATATTTTAAATGATTTACAAAAAGAGTTTCCAATGGACAGATTGCTTTGTGGAGATGTTGGTTTTGGAAAGACAGAAGTAGCTTTTAGAGGAATGTTTAATACTGTACTTAATAATTATCAGGTTATGTATTTATGTCCGACAACTATATTATCAAATCAACAATATAAAGTAGCTTTGGAAAGGTTTAAGGATTGGCCAATAGAAATAGGACTACTTAATAGATTTGTATCTTTAAAAGAAGCTAAAATTATTCTTCAAAGATTTAATGAAGGAAAAATTGATATATTATTTGGAACTCATAGAATACTCAGTGACGATGTTAAACCATCTAAACTAGGACTTTTAGTTGTTGATGAAGAACAAAGATTTGGTGTAACACATAAAGAAAAAATTAAATCTCTAAAAAATGATGTTAATGTATTAACACTTTCTGCTACACCAATTCCTAGAACATTGAAAATGGCTTTATCAGGAATCAGAGATTTATCAGTTATTGATACTCCACCAGTAAATAGATATCCAGTACAAACATATGTTATAAGTGAAAATGAATTGTTAATCAAAGATGCTATTTATAAAGAATTATCTAGAAATGGACAAGTTTTTATTTTATATAACAAAGTTTCTGATATTGAAATGAAAGCGAGTTATATAAAAAAATTAATACCTGATGCTAGGGTTAATTTCGCTCATGGGCAAATGAAAAAAGAAGAACTTGAAGATATTATGACTGATTTTGTAAATTATGAATATGATGTTTTAATATGTACAACAATTATTGAAAGTGGTATAGATATACCTAATGTTAATACTTTACTAGTGTATGATGCTGATCACTTTGGTTTATCACAACTATATCAAATAAGAGGGAGAGTTGGAAGAAGTAATAAAATTGGTTATGCTTATTTGTTATATAAAGAAGGAAAACTTTTAAACGAAATTGCTACAAAAAGACTTAGTGCTATAAAAGAGTTTACTGAGCTAGGTAGTGGATATAAGATCGCCATGAGAGATTTAGCTATAAGAGGCGCAGGAGATGTATTCGGTTCTAGTCAAGCAGGATTTGTTGATTCAGTTGGAATAACTTTATATTTAAAAATGATTGATGACGAACTTAGAAGACAACGTGGTGAAGAAGTAGCTGCTTTAGAAGATGATATGGGTACATTATTAGATGTTGCTACTCATATTAGTGATGATTATGTTGCTGATGAAGATGTGAAAATTGAAATACATCAATTAATTAATAAAGTCGAAGATGAATCAACTTTTAAATCAGTGATTGAGGAGCTCGAAAATAGATTTGGTAAAGTTCCAGATGATATTGTTATTTATATGTACGAAGAATGGTTTGAAAAGCTTGCTAATAAATTAAAAATAAAGCATGTCCGTAAAAATGAACGCACTATAGAAATAGTTATTCCGAAGGAAACAAGTGATAATATTAAAGGAGATAAACTTTTAATGAGTGCTTTTCAGATTAATAGTAAATTTAATATTAAGTATGTTAGTGGTCAAATATTTATAACCTTTACTTATAAATCAAGCCCAGAACATTATGTAGTATATTTAGTTAAACTATTAGATGAGATTGTTGTTAATCTTAATGTTACTTGACAAATTAATGTTTTATGATATTATACCCTTCAAGCGAGGGGTATATGGGCTTAGAAAATTATATTAAAAGTGAATATTCCAGATTACCATTAAGTAGATTAAAATATTTTGGATTAATTGAAAGGGACTTAGATAAGGCATCAACATATGAAATTTGTTGTATATTTTTTAATATTGACAAATACCTAAATTTATTTAGTGACTTCTTTGTACGATGTGATAAAAATATTATGTTTAATTGTGAATATTTTAATGAAATATATTTTGAAACTAGTATATTGTTTAAAATATATGGAAATATTATGAAAAATGGAGAAGTAATGAAGTATTTAAATGATAATATTATGTATCATGAATTAAATGAATATAAACGAATAAATTAAATAAAAAATCACACACTATTAAAGAATTGGAGTGATTTTTTTTGAAAAGTACAGGTTTAACTAGAAGAATAGATGAACTTGGTAGAATTGTTATACCAAAAGAAATTAGAAGAAGTTTGGGTATTAGAGATGGTGAAAATATTGAAATAATGGTTGAAGATAATAAAATTATTTTAACCAAACATTTGATTATGGAAAATTTAATCGATATAAGTAAAAAATTAATAGACATTTATTCTAAAATAGATAAAGATAGTATTATAATAACAGATAGAGAGAAAATTATATCTGCAAGTGATAATTTAAATTATTTAGAAGGACAGCTTTTTAAATCTAATTTAATAAAGTATATTGAAAATAGAGAAATATTGGAGCTTAGCTATGAAAAATTAGAATTTTCATTAAATCATATTGAAGGAAATTTTGTTATTGTTCCAATAATAAGTAATACAGATTCTTTAGGGCTTGTTATTTTTATAAAAGAAGGAAATTTTGAATCGTATTCAGTTTTAAAAAGCGCTAAGATATTAGCAAAAATATTAGCTGAAAAAATTAATATAAATTAAGGTAAAAAAAAATTACCTTTTTTTAGTAATTTAATTTATTTCATATGATACGATATATTTATTTAATTCTTCCATATATTGGTCATCAAAGGAATATAATTCATTATTGTCTTTCATAACTTTGACAGTAACAGTTACATCTTCTAAATATTCAATATCATTTAATTGTTCTTCAAATAAATCTAAGATATATGAATTCCAATTAGAGCCTATTTGTTCTAATTCTTCTGTACTTGCATTTTCTATGTTTTTTGTTAATGTGTTTGTTAAGATAATAATTGTATTAATAGGTGATATTACCACATCTACATTGTACGTGGATTCATTATCTTTCTTTGCTAATTTAACTTCGTATTTTGATGATTGATACATTTTATCAGTTAATTCATATAACCTTGTTTCTTCTTCATTTGTTAAAGCGTCAAGCTCAAAAGCTATTTTAAAATTTTCCATTTCTGCTTCTATACTTGCTTTATAATATTCTTTAGATTCTTCTTTATTCGTACCAGTAGTTTCCTCATATAAATTGCTTTCATTAGCATAGTTTATATCCATATAACCTTGTACATATTTTTGAGAAAATTCTTCTGGTGTATCTTGAAATAAACTATACCCATAATATACTGCTATAGCAACAATAACAGTAATTATTGTTCTTGTAATTTTACTATTCATTTTTCCTCCTTACCTTTTTATTATATCACAATTTTTTTTTTCTTGTTAAAATTTAGAAATTATGTTATTATTTATTTAATTAACAGCGAAGAAAATGAGTAATAATATAAGTTTTATAGAGAATTAATGGATGGTGTAAATTAATAAACTGAAATTATGAATATGGTTTTTGGAGTTAAAACGGGTTATTTCGTTAAAAATAAATTAAGTGCATGTAATCATGAATTAAGGTGGTACCGCGGTTTTAATCGTCCTTTCTTTGTTTATGATTTTTTTATTGGAGGTAATTATGAGAGGGTTTGAAAAAATTAGTTTTAATCAATTTAGTAAGGATATTTCTGATGATATAAAGTTGTATAATAATTTTTTGTTACCAGAAAGAAAGACAAAAGTAAGTGCAGGATATGATTTTTTGGCTATAGAGGATATTATTATAAAACCTGGAGAAATAAAAAAAATACCGACTGGTTATAAAGTATACATGATGAAAGATGAAGCACTTTTTATTGTTGTTCGTAGCAGCATGGGATTTAAGTATAATGTACGAATGTGTAATCAGGTCGGTGTAATAGATGCTGATTATTATAATAATATTGATAATGAAGGACATATGTTTGTAGCGCTTCAAAATCATGGAACTAAAGAATTTGTAGTTAAAAAGGGCGAAGGTTATGCACAAGGTATTTTTCAAAAATATTTAATGTGTGATGATATTTCCGAAACAATTAGAAAAGGTGGTTTTGGAAGTACTAATGAAAGGAATGAAGAAAATGAAAAATAAATATTATATTACGACTGCAATAGCATATACATCAGGGAAACCTCATATAGGAAATACTTATGAGATAGTTTTAAGTGATGCTATAGCTAGATATAAAAGATTAGAAGGATTTGATGTATATTTTCAAACTGGAACTGATGAACATGGTCAAAAAATTGAAATTAAGGCTCAGGAAAATAATAAAAATCCTCAAGAGTTTGTTGATGAAATAGCTGGATATATTAAAAATAATTTTGATTTAATGAATACTAGTTATGATAATTTTATAAGAACTAGTGATACAAAACATAAGAAAGTTGTGCAGAAAATTTTTGAAAAAATGTTAGCTAATGATGATATATACTTGGGTGAATATATAGGATTGTATTGTACTCCGTGTGAATCTTTTTGGACTGAATCGCAGCTTGTTAATGGGAAGTGTCCAGACTGTGGCAGAGAAGTTGAATCAAAAAAAGAAGAGTCTTATTTTTTTAGATTATCTAAATATCAAGAAAAGCTTGAAAAATATATAGCAGAAAATAATGGTTTTTTGGAACCTTTACCCCGTAAAAATGAGATGATTAACAATTTTATAAAACCTGGACTTCAAGATTTATGTGTTTCTAGAACAACTTTTGAATGGGGTGTTAAAGTATTATCTGATCCTAAGCATGTTGTTTATGTTTGGCTAGATGCATTAACTAATTACATTACTTTTATAGGATATGATCCAGATGGAAGTAGTGATTTATTTAAAAAATTATGGCCAGCTGATATACATGTAATTGGAAAAGATATTTTTAGATTTCATTCAATATATTGGCCAGCGTTTTTATGGAGTTTAGATTTAGAATTACCAAAGAAAATTTTTGGTCATCCATGGCTTTTAATGAATAATGATAAAATGAGTAAAAGTAAAGGTAATATATTTTATGCAGAAGAGTTGGTTAAAAAATTTGGTGTAGATGCAGTTAGATACTATTTACTTCACGAAATACCTTACGCAAGTGATGGAAATATTAATGATGATTTAATTACTGAAAGATATAATGCTGATTTGGCAAATGTACTAGGAAATTTAGTTAATAGAACTATTTCAATGAGTAAAAAATATTTTGATAAAGTGGTAGAAGATAAAAACATTAATGACATTATCGATGATGATTTTAAAGAAAAAAGTGTAAATTTGTCATCTTCTGTTTCTAAAAAAATGGATGAAATTAAGATTGCAGATGCATTAGAGCTTATTATAAATCATTTTAGACTGTGTAATAAATATATAGATGATACTATGCCTTGGGTTTTAGCAAAAGATAATGAAAAAATTGATAGACTAAAAACTGTTTTATATAATTTAATAGAAGCTATAAGAATTGGAACAATACTTCTTGGAGCATTTTTACCTAATACGAGTATAGAAATTTTAAAACAAATAAACACAGATATTATTTCTCTTGAAAGTACTAAAACATTTGGTTCTTATAAATCAGGAACTATATTAAATGACCCTGTGATTCTTTTTGCAAGGATAGAAAATGAATAATTTGTTTGTTGATACTCATGCGCATGTAGTTAGTAAATATTATGAAAATATAGATACAACTATAAATAAAGCTTTTGATAATGGAATAAAAAAAATTATAAATTGTAGCTATGATATTGATTCGGCAAAAGAAATTATAGAGCTTACAAAAAAGTTTGATAATATGTATGCAATAGTCGGTATACATCCCTTAGATACAGATAAATTTAATATAGAAGATATAAAGGAAATTGAAAAGTTATTAAATAATGATAAAATAGTGGCAATAGGTGAAATAGGGTTAGATTATCATTATGAAAATTTTAATAAAGAAAAACAATTGATTTTATTTAAAGAACAATTGGATATTGCTTCTAAATATAATTTGCCCGTTGCTATCCATTCTAGAGACGCTACTATGGATACCTTAAATATGTTAAAAAGATATAACTTAAAAGGAGTTATACATTCATTTAGCGGATCTTTAGAAACTGCTTTAGAATATATTAATATGGGATATTATATAAGTATAAATGGAGTTGTTACTTTTAAAAATTGTAATTTAAAAGATATTCTTCCTAAAATTCCTTTAAATAGTATATTACTTGAAACTGATTGTCCTTATTTAACTCCTGTTCCATATAGAGGTAAACAAAATGAACCTGCATTTATAAAAGATATAGCTCAGTTTGTTGCAAACACATATAATATAACAGTTGAAGAACTATCGGATATAACTAATAAAAATGTTTTTAAGTTATTTAATATATAAAAACCATTATTTTCCTAGGTATTTATTACCATTAAATAATCAATTAATTCTTTGACTTTAATTTATAGTTATGATAAAATTTAGACATACATTGAGGTGTAAAAATGAGAATAATTAGTAAAATAATCAGAACATTACTAGTGGTAATATGTGTTATTATTACCTCTAGCAGTGCTTCTGTGTATCAAACTAGTGTTGAAAATACAAATATTAGTAAAACAGTAAATTTGTCTACTATGGCGATGAAAATTAGTGAAAATGAAGAAGCAAGGCTTTATACACCGCTAAGTTCATATATTGGAGATTTAACTGGATATGTTTATAATTGTCCACTTTGTACAGGTAGACTTGCATGTATGAGTTCACTTGATTTATCAAATGGTACTACAACTTATAACGATATAACATATGGAGAGGTAAATATAGTTGCATCTTCTAGTAATTTACCTTGCGGGACTATTGTTAGATTTAATTCCGAAAGAATTAATGCTGAACCTACATTTGCAATAGTTTTAGATAGAGGGGTTATAGGAACATCTTTAGATTTGCTTGTAAAAGATTTAGATACTGCAGTAAGTACTGTAGGAAGAAGTTCAATAGATTATGATGTTTTAAGAATTGGATATGGAGAAGTGGAAGAGTAGTCATGAAAGCAAAAAAGCAGTTTGGACAAAACTTTTTGATTGATAATACTGTACTAGAAAAAATTTCTAGTGCAGTTTTTGCTAGTGAAAATGATTTAATAATTGAAATAGGACCTGGAAAAGGTGCTTTAACTGAAAAACTTATTAAAACTGGAGCGAAAGTGGTTGCTTATGAAATTGATACGGATTTAAAACCATATTTAAATAAATTAGAGTCAGATAAATTTAAAGTTTTTTATCAAGATATATTAAAAACAGATATAAAAGATGATATAAAAAATATTCATTATAAAAAATTATTTATAGTGGGTAATTTACCTTATTATATAACTACTCCAATTATAGATTTTATTATAAAACAGAATCTAAATTTTGAATCTTTTACTATAATGGTGCAAAAGGAAGTTGCTGATAGGTTTTTAGCTAGTCCTAAAAGCAAAGAATATGGCTATTTTACTCTTTATCTTAAACATTATTTAGATGGTTTTAAAATTACAGATGTTGGAAGAGAAGCTTTTAATCCTGCACCAAAAGTTTTAAGTAGTGTTATTAGTTTTAAACCTAAAGAAAATATAAAACAATTAAATGAAGAATTATTTTTTAAGTTTTTAAAGGAATGCTTTAGTGCTAAAAGAAAAACTTTGAAAAATAATATTAAAAACTATAATTATGAAAAAATTTTAAAAATATTGAATAAACATGAGTTTAATGAATCTACTAGAGCAGAAGAAATATCATATGAAATTTTTGTGGAATTATTTTTAAGTATATAGGAATTTTATTCCTTTTTTTTATGTCATAAATAATACTTGAACATACAATATACTGTGATGAATATGGAAATTAAAATAGGTGATTTTGTATCTAGAAAGAGCCACAATAATGATACTGTGTTTAAAGTTATTAACATTAAAGATGATGTGTTTTTCTTAAAAGGTGTAGAGGCAAGACTCTACGCTAGTAGCGAGATAGATGATTTAAATGTTGTTACTGATTTTATACCAGGAGAGTTTGAAGAAAATTTATTATCTGAAGATAGAGGGGAATATTTTTATTTACCTGGAAAGATATTGCATATTGATGGAGATAGTGAATATTTAGAAAAGTGCTTAAACTTTTATAAGAATATTGGTGTATTTGCTATTGGTAAAAGAATAAAGGAAGAAAATATTAATGAGCAATTAAAAGATCTTTTGGAAGAATATAGACCTGATATAGTCATTATAACTGGGCATGATGCATATTATAGAAAAAAAGGAGATCCTACTAATTTAAAAAATTATAAAAATAGTTCTAATTTTATTAAAGCGATTAAAGTTGCTAGGAGATATGAAAAAAGTCATGATAAATTGATTATTATTGCAGGAGCTTGTCAAAGTTTTTACGAAGAACTTATAAAAGCTGGTGCTAATTTTGCATCTAGTCCTAAAAGAGTTAATATTCATGCACTTGATCCAGCAATAATAGCTTCAACTCTTGCTCTTACAGAAAAAGATAAACAAATTGATTTAATAAAATTACTAGAAAAAACAAAATATGGTTCTAGTGGAGTTGGAGGACTTAAATGTAGTGGCCTTATGTATGTTGGATATCCTAGATAGGAGATTTATGAATATTAAAGTAATAAAAGATCAAATAGAAGCTAATGTTGGTAAAGATGTTCAAATAGTAGTATATGGTATGCGAAATAAAAATAGTTCTTATATAGGAAAGATAAAAAGTATTTATTCTAATATTTTTTCAATAAGTACAGCAAGTGGTGATAAGTGCTTTAGTTATACTGATGTATGTATAGGAGATGTTAAAATTAAGTATCTTAATTAATGGTAAATATGCTTGTCAAGAGAAAATGTAAAAAAGCTTGCTTTTTTAAGTATAAAGTACTAAAATATAATTAAGGTTGTGAAAATCTGCGAAGGAGTGTGGGTAATATGGAAATTACATCTGTAAAAGTTTTCAAATCTGAAAAGGAAGGTTCTCGCGTAAAAGGTTATGCTACAGTGACAATTGATGATTGTTTAATGATTCATAATATTAGAATTATTGAAGGTGTAGAAAAAATGATTATAGCGATGCCTAGTCGTAAAGTTACAGAAGATAGACACGAAGATGTTGTTCATCCTTTGAATTCTGAAACAAGAAAGTTATTTGTTGATAGAATTTTAGAAGAATATAATAGAAATTAATATATTCTTTTTTTTTTCATATAATTATATGAAAGGATTAGTTATGATAGAAAAAATGAATCAAAATAATCAAGAAGTAAAAATATTTGACAGATCGAGTATTACTTTAAGTGGTATAAATAAAATAATAAGTTTTAATGATGAAGAATTTTTGTTGGAATCTTTATTAGGCAATATACACGTAAAAGGAAATATACTTGAATTAATGAAAATGGATACTAGTGATGGTATTGTTAAAATCAAAGGTAATATAAATAGTTTAGTGTATATTGATGGTCAATACAAAGAAAAAGAAGAAGGTATTATAGCTAAGTTATTTAAATAATGGATATAAAAATACAGATTTTATGTTTTATTTTTTCCTTTGCTTTTGGTATATTTTATTATTTAACAAGTATTATAAATTATAAAATTATTGATGGTAAAAATAGAGTTTATAAATTTATAGTTTCATTACTTTTTTCAATAAATAATGTTATTATATATTTAATATGTTTATATAAAATAAATAATGGAATATTTCATTTTTATTTTTTCTTTACTTTTATTATTGGTTACCTTATGGTAACGTATGTATCTATGAAATATAAAAATATTTTTATCATAAAATGTAAATCTCTTGTAAATCGACAAAATAGGCACTTGTAATTTTTTTAGTTATATATTATTATTAGTATAAGGGAGAATAGATGTTGATGAAAACTAGTAAAAAAGAGAGAAAGAGATTAATTTTTATATCGTCAGTTATTTTGATTTTAATAACTACTCTTGTTATTAGTTCTTATAATGATTGGAAAACTATTCTTGAAAATAATTCAAAAGTTCTTGCACTTGAAACACAATATCAAAATTTAATTGATAGTGAAAAATCTTTAAAGAGTGAAGTAACAAAATTAAGTGACCCAGAATATGTTGCTAGATATGCAAAGGAAAAGTATATGTATTCTGTTGAAGGTGAAGTAATAATAAGAATCGATTAAAAAAACAACTTTTAGGTTGTTTTTTCTATGATTTTATCTATTAAGCCATAATCTTTTGCATCATTTGCAGATAAATAATTATCTCTATCAGTATCTTTTTCAATTTGGTCAATTGATTGATTGGTTTTAATACTTAAAATATTATTTAGCTTACTTCTAATTTTTATAATTCTTTCGGCAGCTATTTTTATATCACTAGCTTGACCTTGAGCTCCTCCAAGTGGTTGATGTATCATTATTTCAGTATTTGGGAGAGCACATCTTTTATTTCTGGAACCGCAAGCTAAAAGAAATGCAGCCATACTTGCACACATCCCAATACCTATTGTTGAAACATCAGATTTAATATAGTTCATTGTATCATAAATTGCCATACCGGCTGTTACCGAACCTCCCGGACTATTTATATACACATATATATCATCATTTGATGTAGAGTCTAAGTATAAAAGTTGACTAACTATTATATTACTTGTACTTTCAGTTATTTCACCACATATAAATATGATTCTATCTTTTAATAATCTTGAATACAAATCATATGCATACTCTTTGTTTGAATTTTTTTCTATTACTGTCGGAATTATGTTCATTTATATCACCTATACTATAATAGTTAATTTATTAAAAAAATATTCATTTTTAGTAGTATAAAAAAATATGTTATGATATAATTTATTAGAGAATAGGAAGATAAATATGGAAAAAGTACAAGTAAAATTTAAAGATGGTAAATCATTTGACGTTGAAATTGGGACAACATATCATGATATTTGTTGTTTGCATGATGAAACTAAAAATGCTTTAGCAGTCAAAATTAAGAATGAAATTTTTTCGTTAACTGAAAAAATAACTAAAGATGAGGTTATAGAGATTATTGATTTAACTACATTAGAAGGTAAATTAATTTATAAATCCGGTCTAAAATTTATTTTCCAAGTAGCACTTAAAGAACTTTATCCAGAAGCAGATGTTATATATGATCATAGTATTCCTTTTGGTATGCTTGGTGAAATTGAAATAGCTAAAGCATTAACTCATGAAGAAATAATAAATATTAAGAATAAAATGATGGAATTAATTTTTGAAGATGCACATATAAAAAAGTTAACGATTCATAAAAAAGAAGCAATTAAGTTTTTTAACTCTCAAAAACAGTATGAAAAGGCTGATAATGTATCAAATATTAACGATTTAGTTATTACATTATATGAATTAAAAGGTGTTTATAATTATTTTTATAGTGATATGCCTTATTCTACTAAATTAATTAAAGAATTTGAAATAGTATATATAGGAAATAATAAGGTTATATTTGTACTTCCTTCAGCAAAATATGGATATAAGATACCAGAATATGTTCATTATGATAATATTATTAAAACTTTTGATGAATCTAAAAATTGGCTTGCTGCAAAAAAAGTAAGTTACTTAAATAATTTGAATTTAAAAGTTAGTAATGGAAAAATAAAAGACTTTATGAAATCAAATGAAATAGTTTTTTATTTATCTTTGATGAGAATTGTAGAAAATATAATGAACAATAAAGCAATTAAATTTATTATGGTTGCTGGTCCATCATCTAGTGGAAAAACTACAACTACTGATAGGCTAGCAATATTTTTAGATGCCATTGGTTATAATACTGTGAGAATGTCTACTGATGATTATTTCGTTGATAGAGAGAATAGTCCTAGAGATGAGAATGGAGATATAGATTTTGAATGTTTGGAAGCTGTTGACCTTGATTATTTTAATGATGATTTAAGAAAATTAGCTGCTGGAGAAACTGTTGTTATGCCTCAGTTTAATTTTATTAGTGGTAAAAAAGAAAAGAGTAATAATAGAATTAAATTAGAAGAAAATACAATTGTGTTAATAGAAGGTTTGCATGCTCTTAATGATGAGCTTACACCTGCTATTGATCCTTTACAAAAATATAAAATATATTTAAGTCCTTTTATGTCTCTTAGTATTGATAAACATAATTATGTATCTTCAATTGATGTTAGACTTTTAAGAAGAATTGTAAGGGATAATCGTACGAGAGGATATGGTGTAGCTACTACTATACATAATTGGCAAAGTGTTAGAAATGGTGAAGAAAAATATATTTTTCCGTATATTCATCAAGCTGATATTATATTAAACACTTCTCTTGCTTTTGAAGTAAATGTTTTGAAAATTTATGTTGAACCTCTTCTTAGAAGTGTCGGTATAGATTCTCAATATCATGCAGAAGCTGAAAGATTACTATATTTCTTAAAACAGTTTTATCCTATTCCTAGTGAATATGTTAATAAAGAATCTATTTTAAGAGAATTTATTGGAGGAAATTAATGATAAATGTTGCGATAAATGGTTTTGGTAGAATTGGTAGATTAGCATTTAAAGAAATTGTTACTAACAAAGATTTTAATATTGTTGCTATAAATTCTGTTGGTTCTGCTGAAGAAATGGCTTATCTTTTGAAATATGATACTGCACACGGAATTTTTTTTGAAAATGATATTACATTTGAAGATAATTATATTATTTTGAAAAAAATCAAAAAAATTCCAGTTTATTCTATTTTAGAGCCTGAAAAATTGCCGTGGAAGGAACTAAATGTTGATATAGTGTTAGAATGTAGTGGTGTTTTTACAAAAAAAGAACATTTAAATAAGCATCTATTAGCAGGAGCTAAAAAAGTTTTATTGTCGGCTCCGGGAAAAGATGAAATGAAGACTATTGTTTATAATGTTAATGATAGTATTTTATCAAGAGAGGATACTATTGTATCTGCTGCTTCTTGCACAACTAATTGTTTAGCTCCTGTGTTAAAAATAGTAAATGATAATATTGGAATTATAAAGGGTTTTATGACTACGGTTCATGCGTATACTTCTGATCAGATGATTCTTGATGGTGCTCATAAAAAAGGTATTAAAGCTAGAAGAGGAAGATCAGGAGCTTCTAATATAGTTCCTGCGTCAACTGGAGCAGCAAAGGCTATTGGGTTAGTAATACCTGAACTCTTAGGTAAAATGGATGGTTCAAGTTTAAGAGTTCCAGTACAGCTTGGTTCTATTGTTGATTTAACATTGGAACTAAAGAGAAATATTTCAGTAAAGGAGATAAATAATTTATTTCAAAATAATCAGAATGATACACTTAAATATACTATGGAACCGATTGTCTCAAGTGATATTATTGGTAGAAAATGTGGTGCTTTAGTAGATGGACTTTCCACAAGTATATTGGAAGTAGATGGAAAACAATTAGTAAAAATATTAGCTTGGTATGATAATGAAACTGGTTATACAAATCAAATGCTTAGAACAGCAAAAAAATTATTTGAAATATAAAAATTTTATTTGTCTTTAAATAATTTTATGAAATTTATGTGAATAGTCTATAATTGGTTTGCAATTTAGACTTTTTTTATTTATAATAGTTTTAAGAAAGTGGGTGATACTTTGAAATTATTAACTGAAATTGATGTTAATAATAAAACAGTTATTCTTAGATGTGACTTTAACGTATCATTAAAAGATGGTTTAATATCTGATGATACAAGGATAAAAAAAAGCCTTAAGACAATTAATTATTTGCTAGATAATAATTGTAAAATTATTATTTTAAGTCATTTTGGAAGAATAAAAGAAGAGAGAAGTAAACTGAAATATTCATTAAAAATTATTGCGCAAAGATTATCAAATTTAATAAATAAAAATGTTTTTTTTATTAACTCTTGTGTAGGCGCTGATGTTATAAAAAAAGTAAATGAATATTCTAACGGCGACATTATTCTTTTAGAAAATACCAGATTTACTGATATTCCTAATAAACAAGAAAGTGTTAACAATTTAGATTTAGCAAAATTTTGGGCATCTTTGGGTGATATTTATATAAATGATGCTTTTGGTGCATCTCATAGAGAGCATTCTTCTGTAGCAGCAATATGTAAATACTTACCTAGTTATATCGGATTTTTAGTTTATGATGAGCTCAATAATTTGGATATTGTGAGAACAAAAAAATGTACAGTATTTATGGGTGGCTCTAAACTTGAAACTAAACTACCAGTTATTAAAAATATTCTTCCTAAGTGTGATTATTTACTTTTAGGAGGAGGAATTCTAAATTGTTTTTTAAAAGCTAAGGGTATTGATGTAAAAGATAGCTTAGTAACGAATGACAAAAAGTTATTATTCGAAATAAAAGACTTATTAACAAGTTATCAACATAAGATTATATTAGATGTTAAATATGAATTTTATGATGATAAAATACTTGATATTAATGTTGAAGGATATGAAAAATATATAATGGATAGTGAAATTTTTTTTATAAATGGAACTCCTGGTATGTTTGAAAAAGAAGAATTTAGTAATGGTACTAAAGAATTGTTTAAGTATTTAAAAAAATCAAAGTCTAAAAAAATAGCAGGTGGTGGTGATACTATTGCAGCTATTAACAAATATGATGCAGAAAATTATTTTGATTTTATATCTAGTGGTGGCGGAGCAGCCCTTGAATACATCGCAGAAGGAAGCTTGAAGGCTCTAGAATGGATGGAATAATGAAGTATATAATAGTGAATACAAAAAATAAATTATCTAATGATGCAGCAAAAAAATATAATGAGGGTTTAAAAGAATTAGATTTTAGTAATATAAAATTTATAATGTGTCCTAGTGATGGAAATATTAATATATTTGAAAATATGCCATATTCTCTAGGTGCGCAAAATGCAGGAGATATTAGTTTGTTAAATGAATACAGTGTTTCTCACTGTATTGTAGGGCATTCTTCTAAGAGAATGCAAGGATTGAGTAATCATGATATTATCAAAGAGACGTGTATTTTACAAGAAAATGAAATTAAGCCAATTTTATGTGTTGGTGAAGATGTAGAAGGTGACGATATCAATGATGTTATTATTAAAGATATTAAGCCTATATTTGATCATTTAGATAATACTGCTTATATCTTGATTGCTTATGAACCTGTATGGTCAGTTGGAAAAGGAATATATCCTAATATAGATTATATAGAAAATAATATAACTACTATAAAAAATTATTTATTAGATAATTATGAAGTAAATGTCAAAGTAGTATATGGTGGTAGTGTGAGTTTAGAAAACATTAATATTTTAAAAGATTCTGATTTGGTAGATGGTGTAATGATATCTAGCAATGCATTAGATACTACTAATTTGAAAAAAATAGTTGAATATATTAAAGAATAAAAAGGGCTCTAGTGTATAAGAAGGAGTCTAATGAAAAAAATAAGTTATGAAGAGTTTGATAATTCACTAAAAATAGGTGATAATACATTTATCGTTAGTAGAGATAATAAAAAAGGAATTTATCATAATATGTCGATGATTGTTCCATGTGAGTGTGATATATGCGACTTTGGTTATCAGGGTAGTGTTAAACTAGTAAAAGATGGTAAGCATGGTTTTTATAGGGATGGAAAAATTATTCCAATAATATATGATAGAATTGATTTTTTGGAAGACAATTTATATTTGATAGAACAAAAAGGAAAAAAAGGAATATATAATATCGATTTGAAAGTAGAATTTTTTCCTTGTAAATATGATAGTATTAGAAGAATAAATAATAGGTACTTTTTAAAAATTAAAGATAATAGTTATATTTATAATTTAGCTGGAGAAAAATTATTTGGAAAATCGGGAATAAATATAGAAGTTATGGAAAATAATCGTGATTTAGTTAGTTTAAATTATGATAATAAAAAGACTGTTTTTGATTTAATTTCTCTTAAAGAATTGGAAATTGATTCAGAAAATTATCTATTTTATAAGAAAGCTGAAAATGATGATATTTTAATAGCTGGAGAAAAAGGCGATAAAATTGATATTTATATAAATGGAATGCTTATAGTATCAGTTGATAAATTAACTTATAATATTACTTTTGATAGTCAATTTATATACTTAAATTCAAAAAATATTGTTACATTAATAGATATACAAAATAAAAAAATAGTGAGCGATAATGTTAAGGTTATAACTAGTATGAATAATTTAATTTGTATTTATGATAAAGTTGAAAATACTGGAATCAAATTCATTAATAATAGAAAAGTTATATATTGTAATGATGAATCTATAGCTATTAACTTTGGTGTAAAAAAATTATTTTTTATTCAAGAAAATTTAAAAAAATTATATGTATATAATGAAGAAACTGAAATGATAAATGCAATTTCAGATTGCAAATCTATTAATAACATTATAAACAGCGATATTTTAAAGATTACCACAACTAATGGTACTATTCGTTTTATTAATAGTTATACAGGGCAACTAGTAGACACTGAATTTAAAAATATATACAATAATAGTTATGAAAGTATTTTTAATAAAGAAGCAAATAATGAAAATATAGATTATTTTTTAGATAATAATTATGTTAAAGAAACAGATTATAGTATTGTTCAGGATTTAAATAATTTGTATGGTGTTATAGATAATAAAATCAATTTAGTTTTTCCTTGTATTGCTATGAAAATAGGTAAAATTATTTGTGAATATGTAAGTTTTTCTGCTGACGGAAGAAACTTTGGAGTGTTTAATTTAAAAACATCTGAATTTATGCTTAAGCCAATATATAAAAAAGTTTATCATGTAGATGATCGTTTTGTTGTAGGTGTTAATCAAGATGACACTAAAGTTATTTTAAATTTAATTTCTAGAGAAGTTACATTGATAAAAGAAGAAAAATTGGAAATTACAAATTTTTATGATGAGTATAATGTTTCAATAGATGATATAGATATTTCGAAAACTAACAAAAAAATAGTATTACCGATAATTGAAGAGTGTAGTAATACTGATGGATTAGCGTATGTAGGCCATTTATTATACGCAGAAGAAGATATAATTGAAGAAGCTATTTTAAGAGAAAGAACCAAAAAGGATTATATGTAATAGAATATATTAAATGGGGTTGGTTAATATGGACAAAAATACTATAATTTCATCTATTAGCGAGCAAGATATGATTTTTAACAATGATTATGTTTGTTTTAAAAATGAAGATAGGTATTTACTTGTAAATTTAAATAAAAAGGACATTATTAGCGAAAATGTTTCTGTTGAAAATATTTTTGGTAAAAATGTTTTTTTTGTGCATGATAATAATATTAGTAATGGTATAAATAAGCTAAATGATATAAATGTAATTTATTGTTTAAAAGAAGATTATTATGTTGATCACGATACTTGTTTGATTTATTTTGTTCAAAAAAATATTAATAAGTTAATTATTTGTGATTTTTTGATGAACATTAAAAATATAATAAATAATGTTAGTAGTATCGAACATGTTGATGAAGACTTCATATACTTACTGGATAATAATAACAGTATTTTATTTGTTAATAAAACGACATTAGCTAATGATTATATTTTAAATGATAAAGTAAGTTATAATAATGTACTTATGAATAATAGTGTAAATTACTATGTAAGTGAGTATCATAGTGGTAGATGTGATTTAATAATTTTTGAAGAAGGTGGATTAAAAGGGTTAAAAAATGATAATACAATAGTTATTCCTTGTCTATATAAAGAACTAGGAGTTGTTATTGGAAATTATGTATCTTTTTCGAGTACTGGTAAAAAATTTGGTATTATAGATGTAGAAAGTAATAAAACTATATTTGCTGAAATTTTTGTTAGTGTTACGTTTATTAGTAAAAAATATATTTTATGTATAGATGAAGATGGAAATTGTATTGTTTATGACGTTAGAAAAGATACAATTCGAAAAATAGCATTAGACAACGTTACTATAATTTATAGTAATGATGATTATATTTTAAAATTTAAAGAAGATATAGTAATGCATTGTAGAATAAGGAAAAAATGACTTAATTAGCAGTGGTAACGATTGTTACTTTTTTTATTTTTCATTATTCGACATTACTTTACATTTTATATTATATTTTTACAAAATATTTACTAGATTTTTGTCGATATCTACTTTATAATGAATATATGTTGTGAAAATGCTGTAAGAAAGGCTTAAAAATGGAAAATATTAAACTAGTTGTTGTAGATAGTAGTGTTGAGGTAACAAATAGTATTAAGAAGTATTTTGGAGGTTCAAGTAATATAAGTGTTGTAGCAAATTTCGATAATGGAGAAAGTGCATTAGAGTACTTAATTAATAATAGTTATGACTATGATGTTGTTATAACTGATATATTATTACCTAAAATGGATGGTATGTGCTTAATAAATAATTTAAAAATAAGAAATCTTGATAAAAAAATTATTGTTTTATCTAGTTATTATAATGAGGAAATGGTTAAGAAAATATCTGTAATAGGTGCTGATTATTATATGATTAAACCATTTAGTTTGAATTCATTAGAGGAACGTATTAAAGATTTATTTAAAAATAGTGATTTAAAATCTAATTTAGATGTTAGTGTAGAAATAGAGGTAAGTGAATTGTTACATAACTTAGGAATTCCATCTCATATCAGAGGATATAAATATATAAGAGATGGTGTAATGATGTTATTTAATAAAAATTCTTATGTAAGTTATATTACTAAAGAAGTTTATCCGGAAATTGCTGATAAATACGAAACTACATCTTCTAGAGTTGAAAGAGCAATAAGACATGCTATTGAAGTTAGCTGGGATAGAGGAGATCTTAATTTAATGGAAGATTTGTTTGGTCATTCTATTGATTACAATAGAAGTAAGCCTACTAATAGTGAGTATATTAATACTTTGGCTGATAGAATGAAATTAAAAAAAAGGACAGTAATTGCTTAAATTATGATATAATAAAAATGATTTGAGGGTTTATGGAACAAGATGTATGTAATTTAGTTTTTGAGTATGCGTATAATGATTCTGATGATTATGCTACTTTTATTAAAAATGTTTGTAATATTCTTATGAATACAGAAGGTTATAAAAAATATATAAATAATATATATATTGATAATTATGATAAAAATATTTTTGAATTAGGAGAAAGCCAAAGTTTATTTGATACAATGAAATTTGATATTTATTTGTATACAGAATACATTGTTTATGATGCTTCTCAAATGCTTGGCTATCAGGTAATTAATAGCAAGCTTGATAATAATATTTTGTTTTATTATGCAATTTTATTTAATATTTTTCTTAAAATGGAAAAATCTTCACTTAATGAAATGATAGACAATCCAAATAATAATAGTGTTTATTATAATTTGATTTGTAAATGCTTGATGACTCAAAATTCTTTATCTTTAGAAAATTGTAATAAAGAATCTTGTGTTGAAGAATCATTTTATGCTTATGAATATGATCCAATATTTAGATTTATTAATGTAATGGCTTATAAAAAATTATTCAGTATATTTAATAATTCTAGTGGTGTAAGTAGTATAATAAAAGAATTTTTTGAAGAATACAGAAAAATTAATTTGCTTATAGGATATCAAGATTTTTATTCTCATGATGAAGAAGAAATCCTTATGGATTCTCCGTCAATTTATTATTTTAAATTACACAATATATCTGACATTTTAAATATTCAAGAATTGTTGGAAGAAAAAAAGATTACTTTAGAAGATTATTTGTATGAATATTTTAATGTTAATGAAAGAGTGTTGATGGGCGTTACTATTAGTAACAAAGAATATGAACTATATTCAAAGGGTACTATTTTGGATACTTGTGTAGAAAAAAGTAATATTTTGTGTTAAAATATATAGTAGGAAGGTGTTAAATGAAAAAAGTAATAACGATTATTTTAGATGGATTTGGAATCAGAAATGATGAACATGGTAATGCGATAAAAGCTGCTGATATGAAAAATTTTGATGAAATGTGGAAAGCATATCCTCATACACTTTTAGAAGCAAGTGGTGAAAAAGTAGGTCTTGCTGAGGGACAATTTGGCAATAGTGAAGTAGGACATACTGCTATAGGGGCCGGAAGACTTGTTAAGCAAAATGATATTATTGTAAGAGAGTTTTTAGATAAAAGTTATGAAGATAATGCTAGTTTTATTGAAATGCTGGAAGATAAAGAAAAACATTTTCATATTATGGGTTTAGCTAGTGATGGAAATGTTCATTCTGATATACAAAATTTTTTGTTAATGTATGAAATATTGTATAAAAACGACATAAAAAATATTCATTTTCACTTAATTACCGATGGAAGAGATACTAAAATTGATAGTTCTATTCAGTACATCGAAAAAATAGACAATATTATTAGTTCAACTGGAGTAGGAGATATTTCAACTATTTGTGGTAGATATTATGCTATGGATAGAGATAAAAATTATGATAGAACAAAACATTATTATGATTTGATTTCTAAAGGAATTGGTATAAGAGCAGTTGATTATAAAAAAGCTATACTTTCTCAGTATGACAAAGGAACAACAGATGAATTTATTAAACCTATCATATTAAATAATAATACTATTAAAGATGGTGATAATATTATATGGATGAATTTTAGAGCTGATAGAGCTAAACAAATTATTGGAGTGTTATCTGATCCGAAATTTGATGTTTTTTATAGACAACCTTTAACTAATTCTAAAATATATACCATGCTTCCTGTTGATGAAGAGTATGAAGCTATATCCTTTTCAAAACCTGATGAAATTTTTAATCCTTTAGGAATTTATTTGTCAAAACTGGATATAAATCAAGTCAGAATTGCTGAAAGTGAAAAATTTCCGCATGTCACATACTTTTTTGATGGGGGATATGATGGTAAAATATCTAAGTGTAATAAATACGAGGTTCCTTCTCAGAAAGTAAAAACATATGATGTTGTGCCTCAAATGAGTGCTTTAGAAATTACTAAACTTGCTTGTAAATCTATGGAAAGTGATATAGATTTTATACTTGTAAATTTTGCTAACCCTGATATGGTAGGTCATACGGGTAACTATGATGCCACTATTAATGCATGTACAACTGTAGATATGTGTTTAGGAAAAATTTGTGAAATAGCAGATGATAATTTTTATAAAGTAATTGTATTATCTGATCATGGTAATGCTGATATGATGCTATACGAGGATGGTGGTATTTGTACAACGCATACTTCTTCAAAAGTTCCTTTTATTATTAGAGATAATAGTGTTGATTTAAAGCCAAGTGGTGATCTTACTATGGTTGCTCCAACAATTCTTGAATATATGGATATAAAAGTACCTACTGAGATGGAAAATACTCCTATATTGTTAGTGGGGTAATTTATGGAAGAAATATTACATACTTTTGAACATGCATTTTTTCACACTATTGTTATTGTTCCTTTTTTATTTTTAGCTTTTATAATTATAGAGTTTGTTGAACATAAATTAAAAGATAAAAATAGTAACTTTTTAAGCAAACATAAAAAAATAGGACCTCTTGTAGGTGCAATATTGGGAATTGTTCCTCAATGTGGTTTTTCAGTTATGGTGACCAATTTATATGTTAGTAGAATTGTAACGCTTGGAACTTTAATAAGCGTATATTTAGTTACAAGTGATGAAATGTTAATTGTGTTGTTAGCTGGTAATGCTCCTGTTAATGAAATACTAACAATTTTAGGAATTAAATTTATAATTGGTATTTCATCTGGTTTCGTTATTGATTTAATTTTAAGAAAAAGAAATATTAAAGGGAATGAAAGTTTTGAAATTTGTGAAAAAGATAATTGTCATTGTTCTGATAATATAATATTGGGTGCATTTAAACATACTGTTAAAATATTTTTATTTATTTTTATTGCATCAGTTATAATTGACTTTATCGTTCATGAGTTTGGTGAAGAATCATTGTATAATTTATTTTTAGGAGATACTTTATTTGCACCTTTTATAACAGCTTTAGTTGGTTTTATTCCAAATTGTGTTGCTAGTGTTGTATTAACGGAACTTTATTTAGCAGATGCTTTAACTTTAGGAAGTGTAATTGCTGGTCTATTAACTGGAACTGGGGTTGCACTGTTAGTTTTATTTAGAACAAATAAAAATTTTTTTGATAATTTAAAAATAATTTTTATGTTATATTTCATCGGTGTTATTGCTGGCTTAATAATAAATTTATTTTAAAGGATGGTAAATATGAAAAATAAGAGTGTTTTATTATTATTAATTATTTTTGTAGGTGGTTTTGTTTATATATATTTTTTTAATCAAAGTTCTAATGAAGATTTATCTAGTAATGAAGATGATAATACTTATAAGTTAGGTTTAGTGGAAGATGCTATTGATATTTATGAGGGTTTATTAAGTGTTGAAAATACTTATAAAATGAACATTAGTAGATTTCATGAAGCTGATGGTGATTCATTAGAAGAAGAAGGTAGATTATATTACGCGATGCATTTAAGTGAAAAAGATTTTATTTATAATGATAATGAAAGTAATTATGAATGTGATTTTTATTCTCAAGGTGTTTCTGCTTTGGACTTTGACGAATGTGGATATTTTAAGGTTAGTTTAGATGCTGTTGAAAAAAATTATGTTGATATGTTTGTTGAAGGCATTAATTTTGAGGATTTAAATATGGATGAAGATTTTCATTATAATTTATTTGTTTCTTGTAATATTTTAAGTGAGAATATTGAATGTTTTAGAGCAGTAGGTGGATATACTGATGATATATATCATTTTGTTAGTATAATAGATGAAGAAGAAATTAGGGAAGATGAAATTATTTTGACTGAAAAAGTAGTTTATGTCAAATATAATTTTAATGAAGAACTTTATCAAGTACTTGAAAATACTTATATAGAAGGTAATATATCTTATGATATGTCTATATTTAAAACTGAAGATAATTTAGAAAAACTTATTTATGATAATTTTGATGA
>CAYJEI010000008.1:26805-27866 GCA_964369155.1 uncultured Muribaculaceae bacterium
TTGAATATATTTTTTGTACTAATTTATCTATATTATTTATTTTATTATGTTTTTTTTGCAAAAAAAATTTAATAAATTATCGATTTTCGCTTGTATTTATGGGAAATCTTTGATATAATTTTGAATGTATGACTGGCGAGAATGTGCGAGGTTGCCGATACACTAGGTTAAGTTGTTAAATGAAATTTAGTGATAACGGGTTAATTCGTATCTAGCAAGTCTATAAAATATATAGGCGAAGGGAGGACATAAGCAAATGTCTAAAGGAAAAGTTAGAATAGTATTAAAAGCATTTGATCATAGATTACTTGATGTAGCTGCTGGAAAAATACTGGAAACTGTTAAAAGAACTGGTGGTGCAATATCTGGACCAGTACCTCTACCTACAGAAATTGAAAAAATAACTGTACTTAGAGCTGTGCACAAATATAAAGATGCTAGGGAACAATTTGAGAAAAGAACTCATAAGAGACTTATCGATATAAAAGAACCAAGCAAAGACACAATCGATGCATTAACACACTTAGATTTACCAAGTGGTGTTGACATCAATATTAAATTATAAGAAAAGGAGAAGTTAAGATGAAAGGAATCTTAGGACGCAAAGCTGGTATGACTCAAGTTTTCACTAAAGACGGGAAATTAATTCCTGTTACTGTAGTTGAAATTGAGCCAAACGTAGTAATGCAAGTTAAAAGTGTTGAAACTGATGGATATAATTCTATTAAGTTAGGTACTTTTGACAAAAAAGAAAAAAGAGCTAGCAAACCAGAAATGGGAAATGCTAAAAAAGCAAACACAAATCCTAAGCGCTACGTTAAAGAAATAAGAAACTATGAAGGTTCTTATAATTTAGGAGATGTTATTAGTGCTGATGTATTTGCTGTTGGTGATGTAGTTGATGCAACTGGAACAAGTAAAGGTAAAGGTTTCCAAGGGGTTATCAAACGTCATAATCAATCAAGAGGACCAATGAGTCATGGATCACATTTCCATAGAGCTCCAGGTTCAATGGGTACAATGTTATACATGAGAGTACCAAAAGGTAAGAAATTACCAGG
>CAYJEI010000009.1:0-13617 GCA_964369155.1 uncultured Muribaculaceae bacterium
TACACAAGTTGATGTTGAAATGAGTTTTGTTAATGAAGATGATGTCTGTTCTATGGCTGAAAATTTAATATCTAAAATGTTTAAAGATATTAAAAATTATGATTTAAAGCTTCCTCTTGATAAAATGAAATATGATGATGCAATTAGATTATATGGTTCAGATAAACCGGATTTAAGATTTGATATGCCAATAATAGATTTAAATGATTTATTTAGTAACATAAATATAGAATTTATGAAAGGTAAAGAAATTAATGGTATAGTAGCTAAAAATTTTGCAGATAAATACACAAGAAAAGAAATAGATAAACTAACTGAATTTGTGAAAAATAATAAAGCTAGTGGACTTGCATTTTTAAAGCTTGAAGAAGACCTTAATGGAAGCATAGCAAAGTTTTTAAGCGATGTAGACAAAGAGGTTATTATAAGAGAGTTAAATTTAGAAAAAAATGATATTGTATTTATAGTAAGTGATAAAAAAGCTATTGTTAAAACAAGTCTTGGAGCACTTAGGTGTAAACTTGGTAAAGATTTAAATTTAATAGTAGACAATACTTATAAAGCACTATGGATAACTGATTTCCCAGCTTTTGAATATTCAGAAGAAGAAAATAGATTTACTGCATCTCATCATCCTTTTACTTCACCTAAAGATGAAGATGTAGATAAATTATTAAATGATAAAAGTAATTGTTATTCCAAAGCGTATGACTTTGTAATTAATGGTTATGAAGTAGCTGGTGGTTCTATTCGTATTCACGAAGAAGATGTTCAACAAAAAATGTTTCAAGCACTTGAATTAAGCGAAAAAGATATTAATGAAAAATTCGGTTTTTTTACTGAAAGTTTGAAATATGGTACTCCGCCTCACGGAGGATTCGCAATAGGTTTAGATAGGCTTACAATGATTTTGACTTGCACAGAAAATATAAGAGATGTTATAGCGTTTCCAAAAACTGCAAGCGCATCTTGTTTAATGAGTGAGTGTCCAAGTATAGTAAATGAAAAACAACTTATTGACCTTGCTTTAGATATCAAAGAAAATAGTAGTAAATAATGTATAGGGGATGGAATATGAATATAAGTATAATAATTAATAAGTTAGAGGATTTTTATAAAGAAACATCATTAAAACCTAAAGATGGTAATCTAGAACTTTTAAGAGCTGAGGAGCATTTTAAAGCGGGAAAACCTACAGATTTTTTAAATAATATTGGAAGCAGATTAATTCCTTATAAAAGATTAAAAAGTTATTTTAAAGATAATTCTATAAATATAGATAAAATAATTTCTGACAAAAAGAATTATAATATACCAAAAGAAGTAGCTGATGTTTATTTTTACAATGATCTTGTATATCGAACTTTTAAGGATCAACATAGGAAAATAAAGTTTCACTCTCAAAAAGTATTAACTTTTATTGAAAATCATAATAAAAAAATAAACATCATACTAGATTATGTTAGTAATACTCAAAAAGTTAAAAATTTAGATGAATTAAAAATATTTAATAAACATAAAACTGATGTAGAAAAGTATATTGATAAAATTAAAAAAATGCTTGATCATGAGATAGAATTTTTAAGAGCGTCTATCTCTAAAGAAGATATAATAACTTTAAATAAAATTTGTATAAATTATAATAAAATTAATGATAAGTTAGAAGCTATTGAATGTAACTCTATTGAAGTAGTTATTGCTGAGCAAGCACTTATTTTAAAAAATAATTATGATGCGTTTTACAAAAATATTAAATGCCTTTTTGAAATAGATAATTTCTACAAGGATGAAAAAATGCCAATTAAAGGATCTAAAAATAACTCAAAAGCTTCTATAGTAAAGAAAACTATACATAAAATCAATGAAAAGTATGATTTAAAATCTTTAGAAAATGTTATTTGTAATGAACATATAAACGAAATAAAAAAAATAAGTGATGATTTTGATTTGAATAATAAATATAATCACTTTCACTTTGAATTAATAAAATATATGGCTGAATTTATTAACGAAGCAAGAGCTTATATTGGCAACAAAGAAAAATCATATAAAAATATTGAAATTATACTCAAAATCAATGAAAAAAATGAAAAACTTATAAATCAATTATATTCTAGTTTTGAAGATTTTAAAAATGACACTATATTTAAAGGAACAAACTTTTTTAGTGATTATAGTAATTATAAAGTTGCTATTTTATCAAATTTAAAAAACGAAAATAATCATTTATCTGATACTAATGAAATAATGTATACAGTAAAACAAGGTGAATATTCTAAAGAAATAACTAAGGAAATTTTTAATGATATAGCTATTATGATTATTGAACATAATTCTATAAAAGATGAAATAATTAGTATTATATCTAGCAAAAAGAAAACTATTTTATCAAATATATATAATAAATTTAGTGGGGATTTTGAATTAGCATTAAAATATGTTATATTTGAAATTAAAAAGATTAATTTAAATTTTGAAGCTACTTTAGAGTTTATTGAATTATTCAAAAATTTTTTTATTAAATCAAAGGATTTAATAAAACTTAAAGAAGAGAGTTCCAATATTTTAAGTAGTGAACAGCTGGAATTACGTAAAGAAATTAAAGAAATCTCTGATAAATTTACAATGATGCAAATAATTGCTATTGATGAAAATGAGAACATCGTAGATGATTTTATAACATTAGAACAAAATGATCTTATAAATGTAAGTCAGATACTTAGAAAATTACCAAAATTAAAAATTGATGATTATGTTTTATTGATTAATAACTTGGTCGGAGATGAAGTTGTTACATTTAGAGATAATGAGATAGCTATTGCTAAAACAATTTTAGCATTTTGCTATCAACATAAATTACTAAGTATTGATAAACAATTAGTCATCTCTAAAACAGAAAAATTCAAACTATCTGAAGGATCTAAATTTATGCTAGGAAATAGTGAATTGTTGGACGATGATATTAATAGTATATTAAATGCTATATCGGGTAAAGTTGATTTCACTGTAAAAACTATTAAAAATTTAATTAATATGTTTCATCTTTATAATTTGAAATCTTATAGAAATAGTATTTCTAATCCAAGTAATAAAGAACAAATAATAAATGATGTTAGAATTAGAATTAAATAATATTTTGTACTTCTATTTAAGTTATTGTCTAATAAATTGACTATGTAAGGAAAATAGTGTATCATAATACTATACAAATTAAAAAAACGCGATTTGCGAAGAGATAAACAATCTAAAATTTAGGTGGCGCGGAAATCACTTCGTATCCTATATTTTAGATTTTTGTTTTATGAGGAGGAAAATTATATGATTGCAAAACCAAAAGGAACTTATGACATTTATGGTAAAACTGCTAGTATTTATCAAAATATTGAAGATATTATTAAAGATTATATGAGACTATATAATGTAGACTTTATGAGAACACCTATATTTGAAATGAGCGAGTTATTTCATAGAGGAGTAGGTGAAACTACTGATATAGTATCAAAAGAGACTTATGACTTTAAAGATCGATCAAATAGATCTATTACTTTAAGACCTGAAGGTACTGCTTCAATAGCTAGGAGTTTAATTGAGAATAAATTATACGGTAATAGGAATGATATTATTAAATATTATTACATAGGTCCTATGTACCGCTATGAAAGACCCCAAGCAGGAAGATATAGAGAATTTACTCAATTTGGAATTGAAGCTTTTAATTCTAAAGATATTAAAGTTGATGCTGAAATAATTAGTTTAGGTTTTAACTTGTTGCAAGAACTAGGTTTATCTGATGTTTCTGTACATATTAATACGTTAGGCGATACTGAAAGTCGTGAAAAATATACTCAGGCATTAAAAGAATATATTAAACCTAATTTAGATTTATTATGTGATGATTGTAAAAAACGATATGAAACTAATCCCCTTAGAATTGTTGATTGTAAAATTGATAAAGAATTAGATTTATTTAAAAATTTACCACAAATAACTAATTATTTAAGTACCGAGAGTAAAGAAAGATTTAAAGAGTTACAAAAATTATTAACTATTTTAGAAGTTGACTTTGAAGTTAATCCTAAAATTGTTAGAGGTCTAGATTATTATACTGAAAATGTTTATGAATTCATAAATGAAGCTGGTATTACACTAGGTGGAGGTGGCAGATACGATAATCTTGTTGAGTCACTAGATGGACCTAGCATTCCTTCAGTTGGATTTGCTTTTGGACTTGATAGAATAATACTTGAGCTAGAAGAAAAATATAAGGAGTTAACTGAAAAAAATAACTTAGATGTTTTTGTAATGGCTATTAGTGAAGAAGAAAAATATCAAGCATTAAGAATTAGTCAAAATTTGAGATTAAATGGTATTATAACTGAAATTTGTATCAATGATTTAAGTATGAAATCTCAGTTCAAACTTGCAGATAATTATAATAGTAAATATATAATAATATTAAATAATGAAGATTTACAAAAAGGTCTTATCAATATAAAAGATAATGTTACAAAAGAAGAAATAAAAATAGATGAAAGTGAAGTAATTGATTACTTTCTACAAAACTTATAAGGAGAAACATGAACTTTACAAAAGAAAAAATTGATATCTATGCTGAGAAACTTTTAATAGGATTAACAGATGATGAAAACAAATTAGTTTTGGAAGAATTCGAAATGATAGATAATCAAATAAATATTATTAATCAAATAAAAGGCATAGAAAACGTTGAACCTATGTCTTTTGCTCTTGATAATTTTTCATATTCTCTTAGAGATGATAATACTGAGAATAATATTACAATTGAAGAAGCATTAAAAAATTGTGGCAATATATCTGGGAGAGAAGTTGAAATTCCAAAGGTGGTGAATAAAGATGAGTCTAATGAATAAAAGTATTACTGAGCTTCATGAAATGATTAAAAATAATGAAGTTAGTGTGAATGATTTAATAAGTGATTCTGTTAACAGAAGTAAAATAGTACAAGAAAAAAATAACGCATTTGTTACTATTTTGGAAAATCCAAATAATAGTGTTTCTAGTAGTAGTATATTGTCTGGTATACCTTTTGGAGTTAAAGATAATTATTCTACAAAAGATATTTTAAGTACTGGATCTTCTAATACTTTACAAAATTATATTCCATTTTTTGATGCAACTGCTGTTAAAAATTTAAAGGAAAAAGGTGCAGTTATTATTAATAAAACTGTTTTAGATGAATTTGGAATGGGCGGTACCGGGACAACTGGTCATACTGGAATAGTTAAAAACCCATGGAATACAAATAAAATGTGTGCAGGATCATCAGCAGGAAGTGCTGCTGCAGTTGCTGCCGGAGTTTATCCTTTTGCACTGGGTTCTGATACTGGTGATTCTATTAGAAAACCAGCTGCATACTGTGGTATTGTTGGTTATAAACCTACTTACGGTATGATTTCTAGATATGGCTTATTTGCATTTGCAAGTAGTTTAGATACCTGCGGTGTATTTACTAGAAATGTTGAAGATGCAGCTATCGTTGTTGATGCTATGAAAGGAATAGATGAAAAAGATATGACTTCTTTTGACTCTAAAAATATTAATCTATATGAATCTTTAAAAACAAAAAAAGAAAATTTAAATGTTTGTTATATAAAAGAATTGTGTGATATAAATAATTATGAAAATCCAAATGATGAATTAATAAGTCATTTAAAAAACTTTAAAAATACATTAAAAATATTTAGCGATGAGAATATTAATGTAACAGAAGAAACTATTGATCAAAATTTACTTAACGCTGTTAATAGTGCTTATGTTGTTATAAGTTGTGCTGAAGCTACGAGTAATTTATCTAATTTAACAGGTATATCTTTTGGACCTAGATCTAACAAAGAAAATTATATCGATATGATGAAAGACTTTCGAACAAATGGATTTTCTCCACTTATTAAAAGAAGATTTATTATAGGTTCTTATGTTTTAGAAGCAGCAAATAAAGATAAATATTTTCATAATGCTCAAAAATTAAGAAGATTAATTGTTGATAAATATAAAGAATTATTTAAAAAATACGATGCTATTATTTTACCAATAGGTTCTGGACCAGCTAAAGATTTATATGATACTAATCAAAATAATGATACTAAATTAAATGCATTAGAAGATCATTTACAAATAGGGAATTTTGGTGGATTTCCTTCGATTGCTATACCAAATGGTTTTATTAATAATCTACCAGTAGGTATTAGTATTACTTCTGATTGTTATAATGACGAAACTATGTTTAGTATTGCTAAAATATTGGAAGATAATATGACTTATAAAAATCAAATTGCTAAGGAGGGGAACTAATGTATAAAACTCTTATTGGAATTGAAATGCACACTGTTGTAAATAAGACTAAAACTAAAGTTTTTTCTACAGCTAAAAATGAATTTTGTGAAATACCCAATACTAATATCGCAGCAATGGATTTAGCTCTTCCTGGGTGTCTTCCTGTCTTAAACAAAGAAGTTTTAAAGATGGCTCTTAAAATGAGTATGATTTTAAATTGCAAACTTCCTGATTTTATTTATTTTGAAAGAAAAAATTATTATTATCCAGATTTACCTAAAGGTTTTCAAATAACACAAGAAACAAAGCCTGCTCCTGTAGGTATTAATGGAGAACTTGAATATGAAATTAATGGAAAGTTCAATAAAGCTTTTATTAATAATATTCATTTGGAAGAGGACACTGCCGCACTTGATCATGGAACTTGCAGCACCTTGGTTGATTATAACAGAGCAGGTCTACCTCTTTTAGAATTAGTAACTGAGCCATGTTTTCATGATGAAAATGAAGTTTTAGCTTTTATTGATACTGTTATTAAGGCATATCAATATTCAGGTATAAGCGACGCTGATCCCAAAAAAGGACAAATTAGATGCGATGTCAATATATCTATTATGAAAAAAGAATTGGATGAAACAAACCCTTGTAATTGGGGGACTAAAGTAGAAATTAAAAATATAAATTCACTTGGTGGTATTAAAGGAGCAATATTATTTGAAACAAAGAGACAACTTGAATCACTTTCAGCTGGCAAATATGAAGAAGAAATAAAACAAGAAACCAGAAGATGGGATGAAGCTACTCAATCAACAGTATTTATGCGAAACAAAGCAAATGCTATAGATTATAAATATTTTATTGAGCCCAATATTCCTCCTTATAAAATAGAACAAAATTTACTAAAAGATATAAAAAAAGAAATTCCTATTCTTTCGGTTGAAAGAATTAAGAAATATATTACTGAATTTAAACTTAATTATGTAGATGCTTTACAAATTATAAAATGTAAAGATATTTCTGATTATTTTGATTTAGGTATTAATTTAGGTATTAAACCTATTGTTTGTTCTAACTGGCTTCTTACTAATATTTTAGGGTATTTAAATAAAGAAGAAATTAGTATAAATGACTTTTATTTAAAGCCGGAATATCTTAAAATTATAATAGATAATATTGAATCTGGAAATATATCTAGTAAACAGGGTAAAGAAATTTTTTACAAAAGTTTAGAAGAGAAAAAATCTCCAGCAGATTATATCTGTGAAAATTCACAAGTATCTGATGAAGATGAGCTTAGTAAAATTATTGATGATATTATTGAAAATAATAAAAACCAAGTTGCTTCGTACCAAAATGGAAAAACTAATCTTTTAGGATTTTTTGTTGGTGCTGTTATGAAAGCTACTGGTGGTAAAGCAAATCCTAGTTTAACTAGCGAAATTATCAGAAAAAAAATAGGTTAAGAAAGTAAAATTTAGGTTTTACTTTTTTTTTATTACATGATATAATTTAAAGAGAATAAAGAGGTGCTATTAAATGTTTGGAAATATATTATTTATTGGTGAAAGTATAGCTCATGTAGAAAATAAAGCTACATCGGCAGCTGCTACAGATTTAATGAATTTACATGTTATATTTGAGTCAGGTGAACAAAAAATTTTGGGTGAGGTTTCTGAACTAAATAAAGACCTTATTAAAATAAGACTTTTAGGAGAATATGTTAATGGAAAATATTTAAATGGTATTTTAAGAAAACCACTTTTAAATAGTCAAATAAGAATTATTAATAGTGCTGAACTTTTAGAATTAGTAGGTCAAGAAAATAGTGAAGCTATTGTTTTAGGAAATCATGCCATATATAAAGGCTTTAAAGTTGTACCTAAGCTTAACAGTCTGTTTGCCAATCATTTAGCTATATTTGGTAACTCTGGATCTGGTAAATCTTATGGTACTACGAGAATCATGCAAAATATATTCAATAATAAACTTATAGATTCTATTGGTTCTAATATTATTATTTTTGATTCTTTTGGCGAATATAGAACTTCATTTTCAAAACTAAATGAATATAATCAAAATTATCATTATAAATTTATTACTAGTAATATTACAGAGCCAACTGATTTACCATTAGAAATACCTCTTAACTTACTTACTGTAGATGATTTTGCACTATTACTGCAAGCTGAATCGCACGCACAGCTACCCATTATTGAGCATACAGTTAAATTAGCAAAAATATTTTCATTAAATAACGAAGAAAGTAATTCGTATAAAAATCATCTTATAGCGAAGGCATTAATTGCTATACTATTTAGTAATGAAACAATTCAAACTAAGAAAAATGAAATATTTAAAGTTATTGAAGTTTGTCATACGACCGAGATGAACTTTGATGCAGTTATACCAGGGATGGGTTATACTAGATCATTTAGTGAATGTTTTGAAATTGATTCAAGAGGTCAATTTGGAGAAAGTGTTTTAATTACTGATTATATTCTTACTTTTATAAAAGAAGATCATGAAGCTATTGATGTTCCTAAAATTGCTACTTTTGACCTAAAAGAATTTCAAAGTGCTCTAGAATTTACATTAATAAGTGAAGGGTTTTTACATAATGAAACTCTTTATGATATAGCAATAATATTAAAGGTTAGATTAAATGCAATTATTAACAGTAATATAAATTCGTTTTTTGTTAAAACTACTTACGATATAAAAGGTTTTGTTAATAATTTGACATCTGTACAAGGAAATAAGGCACAAGTTATCAATATTAACTTAGAAGAAGTAGATGATCATGTTGCAAAAGTTATAGTTAAAATTTATTCAAGATTGTTATTTCAGTTTTCTAAAGCTAATGATCAACGAGCTAGTGTTCCTTTTCATTTATTTTTAGAAGAAGCTCATAGATATGTTCAAAATGATAAAGATACATTTTTAATAGGGTATAATATTTTTGACCGTATCGCAAAAGAAGGTAGAAAATATGGAATACTGCTTAATATTATATCTCAAAGGCCAGTTGAAATGAGTGAAACGGTTATATCACAGATTTCAAACTTTTTAATCTTTAAAATGACACATCCTAAAGATATTAAATACATTGAAGAAATGTTGCCAGGAGTATCTGCTGATATCTTAGAAAAGCAAAAGACACTTCAACCTGGAACTTGCGTGGCATTTGGTTCGGCATTTAAAATTCCTATGATTGTTAAGTTGGATTTACCTGATCCGGCACCATATTCATCTAGTTGTGATGTCACTGCAACATGGAAAACAAGAGGTAACATTACTACTACTAATAGTATAGATACTAATTTTGTACCACCTAACATAAACCCAGTTGGAACCAACAGTGTGAGTGTAAATATTTCTAATCAAGTAGGGCAAGAAGACGGAAGCCATAACAAGTTTATAAATACAAATCTTTCTAATTAATAGAAAGATTTTTTTATTTTATCATATAATATAGTAACATATATAGTACATTTATTGACTTTTCAAGTGTTTTATGTTATAATTATATTAGCCGAAAAGGTAGGTAAAATGAAAAAATTTGATAATATAACGATGAAAACAATAGTGGGATCACTATTCATTGTACTTAGTATTTCACTTTTAACTAGTCATTTAGTATTTAGTTTAAATGGTGAAAATGAAATAACAATAACTAATAATAGAGTTATTGCAAGCCAAGAAAAACAAGTTTCTCCAGAAGATATTAAAGAATCAGCAATATTGGATTTTATTGAATTAAATAATAGTAAAATTGAATTTTTCAGAGATTCATTTCAGATAAATGATGGATTTATAGAAAATCAATTGGTTTCTATTAATGAGAATAGAGAAATTTTTGATGAAAATGATGCCTTTAATCAAGGTACTACATTTTTAACTGTCGATGAACAGCTTCTTAATTATATAGTTTCTCTGCTTAATACTAATCCAGAAGTCTTTGCTAATAATGTTATTCCAACTTATGCAAGTAAAGATTATATGATAGCGCTTATTGATTATTTTTGTAATTTTTATCCAGCTGTTGATCCGGTGATAGCTAAAACTATAGCTAATGTTGAATCTGGATATGCTGCTAGAAGTATGCTTAACAAAAATAATATATTCGGTGGAATGAGCGGTGGTTATGTAATTTCTTATAAAACTATAGAATATGGTGTATTTAGTTATATTAAATTATTAAATAATGGATACTTCTCTCAGGGTTTGACAACAGTTGAATCTATTGGACAAAAATATAACCCAGTTTTTGAAAATGGAGTTAAAGTAGCAAGTCCATCTTGGGTTACAAAAATTTATAACTATAAATATCAATTCGAAGGTGAATTTAATGTTACTTTCGAAGATTTAATAGCACTTAGATAATAAAATGTATACTTTTATAAAAGTATACATTTTTTAATAATAAATACTAGTATTTATTATTAATATGTGCTATAATTTAGTTGTCTAAAGGTATGTTTCCTCAATAAACCGACTGTTATAGATATTCGGGGAATTAATTATTTAACGGGTTAGAAGACTTATCCATTAAGTGTATAAGGATCCAAAGTTATTTATGTATTCTACCACCTCGCGTGAGCGGGTTTTATCTAGAGGGTATCTTTAGATTTTTTTATTTAAAGGAGAAAATTATGTTTGAAAGAACTGAACATTTAATTGGAATAGAAAATTTGCAAAAAATTAAAAACACAAAAATCACAATAATTGGTATTGGCGGAGTAGGGGGAACTGCTCTTGAATGTCTAATTAGAAGTGGGGTAGAAGATATTACTATAATTGATAATGATGTCTTTTCAGAATCAAACTTTAATAGACAAATATTAAGTTCTAATGATAACTTAGGTGAAAGTAAAGTCTTAGCAGCAAAAAAAAGAATGTTGACTATTAATCCTAATATTAAAGTTAACTGTGAAAAATTATTTTTGACCAAAGATAATATTGATATATTAAATAATTCTGATTTCATTATTGATGCTTGTGATACTGTTGATACTAAAATAGAAATTATAAAATATGCTCAAGAACATAATATTCATTTAATATCTTCTATGGGTATGGGCAACAGGTTTGATCCAAGTAAACTATATATTACAACATTAGGTAAAACTGAATATGATCCTTTATCAAAAAAAATCAGAGGTATTCTAAGAAGAAATAATATTTCACTTAATATTCCGGTTGTTGCGAGTAAGGAAGTACCAATTAAAAGTAATATAATAGCTTCTATGATGCCTGTACCTAGTGCAGCTGGCCTATTATTAGCTTATTATGTCATTAATAAAACGATTGCTAACTAATATAGACTTGATAAAATGAAGCAAATATGTTACAATATTTTTCGTAAAGGGGTTTTTATGGTGAATATTAAGAAAAAAACATATAATAATATTATTATTTATTTTAAGGCTGGTAAACCAGATCATGAAATAAGTAATATAACTGGTGTAGCTGAAATAACTATAAATAAATTAAGAAATGACTGGGTTTTCATAAGTGAAAAATTAGATTTATTTGAAAAATTATTGTGTTCAAAAAATCAAGAACAAATTAATAATTTTATATTAGAAAATATTGAAGTTCCAGAAATTCTTACTCGATTAATTAAATACTATAATAAAACTAAATATATAAAAAGAGAAAATGTTGAAAAAGCTTTAATAAATGGTGATTTTTCGCAAATACAAATAATGCTTATAAAAATTTTTCATTATCAAAAAAATTATAAGTTGGCTGTTGATATATGCTTAAAATTAATTGATCATCCAGACATTAAAATAATGTTAATTAAAATATATATTAATATGGCAAAATATAAGGAAGCTAAAGATTTATGTTTACAAGATATTGATAACCTAGAAATTAAATTATTATTAATTTCTTTATATATTAATAGCGGTAAATATGGAGCTGCAAAAGAAGTATGTTTAAGCTCAGTCAATGAAAGTATAAAAATTAAAAATAAATTAGAAAAAATTAATGAATATTTAGAAAAAAAGAAAATTTTAGATAATGATTATTCAAAAATCAAAGAATTTATAAGTAAAAATAAATTAAACGAAGCTGAAAAGTTGTGTTTGAAATATCCTTTAAATTCTAAAATAATATATACTCTAGCCGATATTTATATATCTCAAAAAAGATATTTGGAAGCAATTTATATTTGTACACCTATATTAAAATTAGAAAAAACTAAAATCAAATTAATTCCACTTTTAATTTATTATAATAGGTTAGAGGAAGCTGAGCAGATGTGCACTGATCTTCCTATGCAAGATCAGTATATATTACTAAGAATCGAAATTTATATTAAACTTAATAAACTTAACAAGGCTAAAGAATATTGTTATAAATTAAAAGATTATAATTTAAAAAGAGATAATATAATAATCATTAATAATTATAAAGATGCTAAGAATAACTTGGTTGCTATAAATGCAAAAATAAAAAAGTTAATTGCTATGAAAAATTATAAATTAGCGGAAACTATTGCTCTAAAATATCAAGTATTCTCAAAACCTAAATATCTTTTAGCTAAAATTTATATGTTACAAAATAGATTTGAGGAAGCTGAAAATTTATGTATTACTAATTACAATACAGAGTATTTTAAAGAGCTTTTAGTTAGAGTGTTTATCGTACAAGGAAAATATAGAGAAGCAGAGAGTACCTGTATGTATCATATTGAAAATCGAACTATGAGAGCATTATTAATTGATTTATATATTAAAAATCGTGAATTTAAAAAAGCAGAGGAATTTTGTTATCAAAATGAAAAATTACTGTTACCTAAAAAATTGATGCATATTAATTCAATAGTTACTAGTAAAGAAAATACTGTAGATAAAGTAGAAACAGAAGTAGAACACATAGAAGTAATTGATGAAAATTTTAAAGAAAGTTGTTTTGAATTATTTAATAAAGTATACAATAATTCAATAGAACACCAAGAATTTTTTGATTTTATGAATGGAACTAAGGGAAATTTAAATTTACTTATTAATGGGCTCGGATTAAAGGCTAATTTATTAGTTTCTAACCCTAGTTTTATAAAAAATCTATTAATAATTAAAAAAAGTTTAGATAAAAATTCATATGAATTTAAAATTATTAAAAGCATTATATCAATACTTGAAAGTAAAAGTCAATTATTGGATAAAGGATTATTTAATAGTTTATTAGAAACTATTTTAAAACTTGAATATTCTACAAAAGAATGTAAAAATAATCATGAGTTTACTATGAAAAAAACAATAAATTAAATTATTGTTTTTTCATTAAAAATTC